>JABDPQ010000369.1 GCA_013042695.1 Desulfobacterales bacterium
ATTAACCCTGGAAATTCGGGTGGACCATTGCTCGACAGTGCCGGCAGACTAATCGGCGTGAACACAGCCATCTACAGTCCATCTGGTGCCTATGCCGGTATCGGCTTTGCGGTACCTGTTGCAGAAATAAACCGCGTTGTTCCGGAGCTTATCAAACACGGTAAGCTGATAAAACCGGGAATTGGCGCTTCCCTGGCTGATGAAAGAGTAGCCAGACGTCTGGGAGTTGAAGGCATTTTGATTCTTGATGTTGAGAAGGGTGGACCTGCAGAGCGCTCCGGCTTGCGACCAACTCGTCAATACAGCGGAGAAATAATCCTCGGGGATATCATTAGTGAAGTCAGTGGCAATCGGGTTCTGTCATATGATGATATAAGAACCGCTCTTGAAAAACATACAGTTGGTGAGACCATCGATCTGACAATTATTCGAGAAGGACAGGTTTTACAGGTAGGTGTGCAACTTACAGCTATTAACTAAGTTCGATCCTCATTCATAACAATTATTTGGTTTGCGTATGAATGGTTCGTTTTCTTGCCAGCTCACGCATGTCCTTTGCACGATCTGATTCATCCATGATCTCCTCTCCGACGATCTCTTCCAAGACGTCTTCCATTGAGATGACACCGGTGACTGATCCGTATTCATCGACGACGACAAAAAGATGTTGTCTCTTTTCAAAAAAATCTATCAATACCAGATTGAGCGGCATGGTTTCAGGTACAAAATGAACGGCAGATTTGAGCGTTTTAAGGATATGGTCTGTCTTGTGCTCAGCGGCTGCAAGCAGCACATCTTTACGCATCACCATACCTGTGACATTGTTAGCGTCCTCATGATATACCGGCACCCTGCTGTGACTGCTCAATTTAGTGCTGAGCTCCATTGCTTGTTCAATCGTAAGTTCTTCGTCAAGTGAGAAGGTAACCGTCCGTGGTGTCATTACCTGCCGGACTGTTTTTTGTTTCAATTCTATAATATTGCTGATTACTTTTTCCTGGGCTTCTTCAAGATGACCAGATTCTCGTGACATAGCAGCAATAGTTTGCAGCTCTTCTGCAGAAACAACGTCTTCTCTTTGATCCTGTGGAATCAGTCTCGTAATGGTACGGCAGAGCATGACGATGGGTTTCAAGACAACGACCATCCATTGCAGAGGAAATGCGATAAATGTTGCTAATCGATATGAAAATGAGACGCCTACTGTTTTTGGAATAATCTCCGAAAAAATAAGTATTGCCATGGTAAATGCCGCCGAGAATAAAATTACATTTCTATCACCATATAGATGGGCTGCAGCTGCACCGGCTATAGCCGCTCCGACAGTATTTGCGATGGTATTGAGGGTTAGTATGGCTGTAATTGGTTCATCTATATCTGATCGCAGGTTATGCAGGATAGAGCCTGCCTTTGAACCTGTCTTTCGTAACATTTCCACCTGGCTTGTGGTTAAAGAATAGAGAACGGCCTCACACACTGAACAAAGCGCAGAGACAATAATAGCTAAAGAAACTGAGATAACAAGGGTTTGCAGCATCGACGAGGTCCTCACCTGTTGTAAAAAAACAGAATATGAATATAGATAACGAAATGATTCTGTTCCTAGATAACAAAAAACTAATCAAATCGTAAAGTGAAACAATCAAAGAGCCTACTGGTATATCAATTTGTCCAAAGGATTAGCCTGTTATGAAAACTAAAAAGGTTGTTATTACCAATCGCCCAATAGAAAAGTATTCCGGATCATTGCTTGTCTTCTTAGCTTCAAAGAGAAAAAAACAAGCTCCTCTTTGTGACCGTGCGGTTGAAAAAAAAGTGAGCGACTTGTTTAAATTAAACGATTTTACTGGCAAAGAAGAGGAGACTATCATTTTTTATCCCAAAGAGACCCAGAACTATCGCAATTTTAAAGCACAAAGGATTTTGATCATCGGCGTGGGTGAACTTACAAAAAGTCTATCTTCACCGGCCATCAAAGAAAATTTACGCAGGGTCGGAGGGACCGTAGCCAAATGCTCAGAAAAGGCTCATGCTGAGGATATACTCTTAGTCCTGCCAGGGTTTCTCGATTCCATAAGCGGCTATGGGGCCGAGCAGCTTATAGAAGGGATTTTGCTTGGTGACTATCGTTTTACAAAATATAAAACCAAACAAGAAGATAAAGAGAAGTTCTCCGGTATCAAGAAACTTAGCATACAAGCAGATAAAATGCACAGCAGTATCAGAAAAGCAGCCCAACGTGCGCAGAATGCGGCTGCTGCAGCGGTGAGTGCACGCAATATGGCGCATGAACCTGGTAACTGCTGGACTCCTCAAAATTTTGCCGACTTTGCGCAAGAATTGGCCCAAGAAACCTCACTTAAATGCAGAATCATTGATAAAGCACAGATTAAAAAATTGGGTATGGGAGGCATACTCGCCGTTAATCAGGGATCATCAATTCCTCCCAAATTAATTATACTGGAACATCGTCCCAAACATTTCTCTTATACATTCCTCTTTGTTGGTAAGGGGTTGACTTTTGATTCCGGGGGTATAAGCCTGAAGCCGGCTGTAGGCATGCAGGACATGAAATATGACATGTGCGGTGGTGCAGCAGTGCTGTCTGCCATGAAAACAATTGGCCTCGAGAAACCAGGGGTGAGGGTGATCGCAATCGTTCCAGCCACCGACAACATGTCAGGAGCAGCCGCGGTAAAACCAGGAGACATCATAAAACATTTTAATGGCATGACATCTGAAGTAATCAATACCGATGCTGAGGGTAGGTTAATTCTTGCTGATGCTTTGGCATATGGTATTAAAAAATACTCCCCAGATTGTGTCATTGATTTGGCAACGCTTACTGGTGCAGTTATCATAGGTCTTGGTCACCACCGAAGCGGCTTGATGGGCAACAATGACAAGCTGGCGAAAAAAATTATCGAGATAGGGGAGGAATGTGGGGAGCCGGTTTGGCAACTGCCTCTTGGCAAAGATTACAGCAAACAAATTGAATCAGATGTTGCTGATATCAAGAACGTGGGAGGCAAAGCTGCTGGATCAATAACGGCAGCGGCATACTTAGAGAATTTTGTTGGAGATACTCCCTGGGCT
>JABDPQ010000447.1 GCA_013042695.1 Desulfobacterales bacterium
GTATGGCGCTTAGGTACCAGCAATGTCTCAAACGGCCAAATTGCCCAATAGGGCACCAAACAGATCCACTGATCATTCTCCGCGACAATCCGTTCCTTTTTTCCCTGCTCATTTGCAATATACCTAAGCAGCAGATTTTCTTTATACTCATCCTGGTATTCTTTTTGGCAGCGGTCTTCTTTAGTGGGCTCTGTCGGAATAAAATCACTGGCCCATATTTGTCCGTGTGGGTGCGGGTTGGAACACCCCATGATCTCCCCTTTATTTTCAAAAATCTGTACCCAGCAATATTTTTTATTCAGCTCTTCTGTCTGCGATCTCCAAATATCTACTACCTTCAGCAATTCAGATCGTTCCATTTCAGCAAGTGTCAGATCGTGTTGTTTGGAAAAACAGATCACCCTGCAGGCGCCCTCCACAGACTCTTCACAAAATAATCCATCCTCGTTGCCCTCATACCGAAGCTCACACTCGATCAGCGCCTGGAAGTCATTGTTAAAAACAAAAGTGTCCTCATATTCCTCATTGCGTTTACCCTGCATCCGAATGTTTCCCGGACATAGATAACAGTTCGGATCATATTTCTGGCCGGAATCAGCTGCTGCATCCTCTGTCTTGCCCTGCCAGGGGCGCTGGCTTCGTTGGGGAGAAAGAAGCAGCCACTCCCCGGTGAGTGGATTGTATCTTCTATGGGGCTGTGAATTCTTTAACTGTTGGTGCATTATGTGGATTTCCTGATGATGAGTTTAGTTTTCTCTACCTGTGTTACAGCTGGCACATTTTCACTGCCCTTCTCAATCTGTTCTAGCAGCAATTTGGCCGAGCTTTTTCCGACGTCATACGAAAATTGATCGACATTTGTCAGAAGTGGATCGATGAGGGGAGAAAAGCGGATTATTGAAGAAACCGGCTAGCGAAATATCTTTCGGGATTCAGATCCCCCTCTTCTTCAAAACGATAAATGCCACTGATACCACAGGGTTCCTCAGGAATACAGTCTGCCATAACCAATTCGAATTGAAAAGACTTTTCAGCAGCAAGACTACTGGTGCTTTCGCAGAAGGCAGGTCATTGGTGTCTTGCACCTCCAGCGAACCAGGCGTGGAAAACATTGCCGTATCTCTGTCTTGACACGGCACATGTTCAAGCTCATTTTATTGAATTAGGGAGGTTTTGAGCGGAGCGTGTCTTGTTGTTCTGGGATCATTGCCTTACATTATTGTTGTTTCAATGATCCTTTTGTTTTTTGAGTTGGCGGAACCGAGAATGAATGGAAGAGAACAACAATCCCAAAGTGATCTTCAATACAAGAAATGGGTTAAAAAATTGGACTTTAGAGAATTTGAAGAGGCAGAAGAATAACAAACAAATGTTGCGAAGACAGTTTCTACGAAGTGGTTTGATTGGTGGTGTGGCGCTCCTTACTGGAGTTGGTATGTTGTTAAGTAAAGGTATCGCGTCCGCAGGGCCAGAGGAAGTCGACCAAATGGGTATTAGTGCTTTGATCAAAGCCCTGCGCTCGACCGGAAACGCAGCCTGTCTGAGCGCCGCCGACAAGCTGGAAGCATCTCGGGCATCAAATACGGATTATGATCTGCATTTGCGAAATGCGGGACTGGGAGCAGTGGACGCAGAGATCATCGCGGGGGCACTGCGCCAGGCATCCCTCTGTGAAGGCCCCGCCTTGCGGTCCTTCAGCATGAGTTACAACCCCGGTCTGACAGATGCTGGTGTCGTGGCCCTCGCCCAGGCATTCCCACCCTCGCTCACCGAGTTGGGACTTGTGGAGTGTGCAATCGGTGACGAAGGCGGTGCGGCTTTACTGCGCTGGGGCAAACAGGCTGTCGGATTACAGATAATCTGCGTTGAGGGAAACCGCTTCTCTGCAAGAATCAAAAAGGGATTTGCTTCACTAGCCCAAGAAAGGAAGAACCTGCTGGTCGTCGCCTAACGGCTAACTGATCTCCCCTAAATAACCAGTCCACGCTTAAATTAATGCATTAAAATCTCTAGTACGTCCGGATTGAGAGTGGCTTGAGATGTTTCCCCTTAAACCGACAAGAGATTGACACGGGAAAAGTTCTGGCTTTGGAGAAGTTCGGGAAAGCAAAACCTGAGCACTGGTAATGTTACGCTAAGTTAGGTGGTCAAAAATGTATTCCGCGACACTCAGCATAGCAAACGTAAACACAGAAGCTGACCAAACCATAACTGCCTTGCGTTTGTATCCACTTTAACGCCTTATTAGCCAATGCTCTATGGCTGCTTGTCAAAAACCTTTACACCTTCTGGAATGTGATACCAACTTTGTTTTTCGCTTACCCAAATATGCGCTGCAGGCTCAAATACGCTGTCATCGGAAATATTAACGGGCTTCAACTTCAATTTTAATGTAGCTAAATCGTCAGGGTTATAGTGGTAAACTCTATTGCCGCAACCAGGGCAAAACTTTGCGTTATTCTTATTTCCACTATCAGCAACCCTACTCCACTCTTTGAGTTCGCCATGAAACTCAATCGCGCTAAAAGCCACTACCGCAGTGACGCTAAACGGACTGGTAGATAGTTTTTGACACTCTGTACAATGGCAAGCAAAAACCATTTTAGGTGCTTCATGCAATTTATATGTGACTTGCCCGCATTGACAAGAACATTCGATTGGATATTTCATCTGCTCATACTCCTCCTGAACTATGCAAACTGCTAACATGTATTAGACAGCAGCCGTCTTTTGGGAACTTTTTTTTTGATATCACTACATATCATATTCACAAGATGACAATTGGCAATCATAACAGTAGTGCAATGATGCCAGCTTGATACTCCTGCATACCTATAACGAGATAAGTCAAAGTAAATTGAGCATCGTATGATGACGAATTAGCTAATCTGAGCCACTTGCAAAACGCCCTTTTCGTGCAACCTCTACGTAATGCTTAAATTTTTATCCTCAGAATAGTAATAAAATGCCTGCGGCAAAAATTTTTCGCAGGCCTTGACCCTGAACGAAAATCATCATTTTGCAAAAGGCTCTACAGTGATAACAAAAGTAATCAGAACTCTATTTTTCCACCGGGAAGAACATTTTCACATGTGGTCAAACGCAGGATTGTTTTATCTATAGCACGTAATAAAAAACGGTGAAATACTGGATTGCACTGCCTGCTAAAACGCATAAATGCCATATTCCATGAAAGTGTTTGACCTGTTCATCATAGATATAAAAAATAACCCCGAAAGTATAAAACATGCCTCCCAATAATAACCAACCGAAGCCAGCCATGCTCAATGCTTGAATCAATGGTTTGATGTCTAGTATGATCACCCAGCCCATGGTTAAATAAATAATGAGTGATCTGATTCTATTGTCTTTAGGCGACAGTAGTTCCAGGTATATTCCAAGAACTGCAAGCCCCCACACAAGGCAAAAAATAGCCCAGCCCCAGTCCTCCCTCAGGGTAATTAAAGTTAAAGGCGTATAGGTACCAGCAATTAATAAGTAAATTGCCAGGAAGTCTAATTTCTGAAAAACGTTTTTAGCCTTGCCTCGTAGACTATGGTTAAGGGTTGAGCATACATAAAGCAGGACAAGGGTTATACCATATACAGAAACACTGAAAATTGGCAAAACCTCCCCCTGACGACTGGTAGTGACAACCAAAGCAACGAGGCCTATAATGGCGGCGACTAAACCTACCAAATGGGAAATAAAATTAAATTTTTCGCCTTTATGCATGATCCGGTCTATCGTTACATAGTTAGTTCGAGGCGGCAGAGCCAAAACGTCAGATCATACAATATTCGCAACCTTCTTGCTCGAATATCATCGTATGTATTGTAAGGGTTATGACCAAAACATTTGGGCAATTTTGATAGAAAAGAGCGATGAGCTTTGCAGCAACTGATAAGGTGTCATGTTCTGTAGAAATTAATGCGATACTGTCACGATTGCCGTTGGTTAGCTTATCATTTGAGAGTCAATCAAACTCACCCTAAATATCGGAAATTGCCAATATCGGGACTGTCGCATATCTTGATATTTTTGCGAGCCTCCTTTTAGCGCCGTGAGGCGATCAAGTCCATTTGGTGAGCAAGATCGAAGTCTTTTTGAGTAATCCCTCCAACGTCGTGTGTTGTCAATTGAACCGTGATCCGGTTGTAAACGTTGCCCCATTCCGGATGATGGTTGGCGCACTCGGCGACAAGTGCCACTTCCGTCATAAAACCAAAAGCCTCCCGAAAGTTGCGAAAAGTGAAGGTGCGTTGCAGCATGCCGTCAGCAGTAGTCCAATTTGTGTGGTATTGGTGGAACTTGTCGATCTCTTCTAAAGTTGCTTTAGTTACGGTCATGGTCTTCTCCTATAGCAATTGTCGAATTTAGAAGGGTTAGTTTCAGCAATTGGTTAATTACAAGCTCAGATACCAATCAACTATAGAGTAGATCATCCCGGAAATAAAGCCAGGCAGGATTAACGATGGTTTAAACCAGTTTTGGAGTCCGACAACCGCGTGATCCTTGAGTTGGTAAACAAGGGACGAAGATCTGAAAGGATTGAGCAAGTAATGACCCAAACCCAAGCCGCAAAAAGGTCTATGGTATGTAACAGGACCAATTCATGGACGAAGATTTTATACTCACAGGGACTTTCCTCACTAAGCAAAATGAGAAGTAGTTTGACATTGGCAGTACTAATCTTCTATCTTGGCTTGCAAGATACTACCGTGAAATTTTCCTGGGTGTCAGCCTTGGTTTGCCTCCTGCAGACAATCTATGCTTAAGAATTGTGTTCGTGAACCTTTTTCGACAACCAATCGGTCCAAGTCTTTACTCCCTCTCCAGTTCGGGATGAGAGCGAAAATATCTTGAGGCCCTTGTTAATTTTCCTCACCCTTTTCTCCAGCAGACTCATGTCAAAATCGGTGAGCGATGTTTCCAAGTAATCAATTTTGTTGACGATAAGGGCGTGGCATTTGGAAAACATCAATGGGTATTTCAAAGGCTTGTCATCACCTTCTGGTACACTGAGGATCATCACATCGAGTGCCGCACCTGTGTCGAACTCTGCCGGACAAACAAGGTTTCCGACATTTTCGATAAAGATCAGGTCAAGCTCGTTTCCATCAAGGGAATCGAGTCCCTGTTGTACCATTGCCACGTCAAGATGACAAAACCCATCGGTCTGTAGTTGAATTGCTGTGGTCCCGGACTCCGCAATACGCTCGGCGTCGACTGAGGAATCGATATCAGCTTCGATGACCGCCAGGCGAAAATCATCTTTCATGAGACCGGTGGTTTGCAGCAGCAGACTTGTTTTACCCGCACCGGGTGAAGACATCAGGTTGATAAGAAAGGTTTTCTGTTCCCGCAATCTCTCCCGTAGACGCTGGGCTAACAGATCGTTGTCCGCCTGGATGTCTTCTTTTACTTTTATTAGCTTTACCGCATCTCTCATTCCGCTGTCATCTCCTCTATAAAATATCCTCGGCCAGCCTTGATGGAAAAACCTCCATCAGCCCCGCAGTGAGGACACGTAATATCCTGCAGGTCTCTTTTTTCCGTTTCGATCAGGGTTCGGCATTTTCCGCATTGGAGCCTGATTGCCTCCGGTATAATAATGAGCCGGGCATCTTGCGCTATTGTATCTTTGCTGAGATAATTGAAATAGTGCTGCAGCCACTGGTCCTTAAGGTCGGTTAACCTGCCGACGTGCAGGGTAATCGAGTGGATTTTATTCACCTCGTTCTGCTCGGCATGCTTAAGGGCGAGAGTCAGTATCTTTTCTGTAACCGGCAATTCATGCATAATCTTGCTGCCTCAGATCCTCATGGTTGATCCCTTATCACTTACTTCAACTGCGGCTTTCACCGTTATAACTTCCCTCTTTCTTTGGCTATTCTCAGATAGGTCTGGTAGGTCAGTTTCGGGGGCACGTATCTGCCTGAAGCTTCCTTGGCGACAAGGTGAACGGCATCGACGTCGCACACCGGAATGCAAACACCGCAGCCTATGCAGCGATCAAGATTGATAACCGCAGTATCCTCAACCGAAATGGCATCCATATGACAGCGGTCAGCGCACAACCCGCAGGCGATACACTCATCTTCATTTACTACGGCATAATAGTTGCTGTGCACTTCTTCAGCAGGTTTTTCCAGTGTTTTGATATTTTTCAATATCTGACAACAGCAGCCGCAGCACATACAGATGTTCGCTGACTTTTTAGCATTGCCCGGCTGGATGACAAGTCCGGCTTGTCTCCCCTTGTCCAGTATCTCGAGAGCCTCTTCCACGCCTATCGACCGGCCGAGCTTGTTTTCCTCATAGTAGTAGGCAGCTGCACCAAAAGACATGCAGACCTCCATAGGATAATCGCACGGTTCACCGAGAACCTCGTGCTCCTTTCTGCATATACAGGGCTGTGCCGTGATTTTCGACTGGGCGCGAATGAGCTCTTCAGCATCCTCATAGGAGGCGATTTCCACATCCTGGACGACCGATTTCGAGACAGGAACAACCCGCAGATGCTTGGTGTCTGTTTTGGTCCAAACCTCCTTCATGATATGAGGCAGGTACTCATTCACATCCTTGACAAACTCCGGATCAAGGTCGTTGAGATGGTATTCCCAGATGCCGATCACAAACTGGGCGGCGGAATACATCACCGTCTCATCTTTATAGACCCTGAAGATCAAACCCTTTTGGGCCATCTCTTCCAAGCTCTCGGCAAGTTCCTCACCTGGGAGGTCCGTTCGTTCTGCGATAGTTTCAACTGTATCAGGTTTCATGGTCAGCCCCAGAGCAATATTGGCCTCCTGTTCGGTGAACAGCCGGCGAAGGATTTTCAATTCAATTCCACTGTCTGTAGCTGGATAACCGCCTGGCAGGTTATCGAGATGTATGGCAAGATTCTTATATGTGTCACTCATTAGGTACTCCTGTAACAGAATTCTAATTTGGAAGAGAGGTAACTCCATCCTGTCGTAACATACTTTGCGTGCTCTGTTAAGATGCTTCAGCCTGAGAAGAGTCCAGCTTTTCTAACCGGCACGTGACATATCGGTGGATCGGCGATGCCGCCTGTGTTGTAATCCGGACCAATTTACCATCATTGGCAGATACTACTTTCATTTCTGTCATGGAGGCTTAGGTTGAGATTGCCGGATGAAATTGCTTCGATCATCAATCGAGCTTCAACTTAAGATACAAATTGTATCTCCAAAGATGGTCTAAAAAATAGATGTGATTCGTTGTGCAGCGAAACAATATTCCAGCACAACATTTATCTTATCCGTTATGTAATTGTTTTATTTCCTTCCTGAGAAACGAAATGCTTTATGGCGTCGGTAACAAAATGATATTCTGTTTTCAAGCGACAGGGCGATTGGAGCAACTGACGACAACCAAATGATACGACTCACTTTAGGTTGGAGCTGATTATGACGATTATCCATAAGGCAAAGATTCCGATCACTGTCAGGCGTGGATGGGGTCTTAAGGCGTATTGGCTGATGCCGCAGCTGAGAAAAATTGATGCCACGGCGATCATCACGAATTTAACAAATACCGGACCGCCGGACCAGAAAGAGAGAACCAACTGCAAAATAATGACAATTAACAAATGCGTGATATAAATAAAATATGAATTTGAAGCCAGTAGTGCATCGATACGTGAAGGCCGATTCCAATGAAGATGCGCCCACATAGTAAATACCATTAGGCTGACAACACAAAAAAAGGACTTGGTAAAAAGAAAAGCGAGATACATCCCAAGCGAAGCGCTGGCCAACAGCTGTCTCAGCGTAAACAGATAGCAAAGCGATAACAGTAGGGCTAGTACCGTCCATAGGGATAGCCGGCCCGGCCATTGGGCGGCCACGAACCATTTTTTCTGAAACGCATAAACACGCATGCCAAAATAGAGCACGTATGAAAGCACCTTGCCGGGCTGGAATTGAAGTATATTGGCTATGGAGACCCATGGC
>JABDPQ010000370.1 GCA_013042695.1 Desulfobacterales bacterium
CTCAAAACGTGTCGGCTCAAGTGATTTATATATTGTCTTTGAGATTTAATGAGATGAGAGCATCCACTGAACTTTCTTATATCTCTTCGGTTATTATGATATCACAGGCTACTGAAAAAAATACAGCCGGTTATTCGCTTAATAGTATTAAGTGAGCTCGATTCAGTTCCTTCGAACAATTGTCAGACTGTTTTTAGTTTAATCTCGAATTTCCCACATATTATACAGCCTAATTTTCCGTAATCAATTATACGTTTCGGGTATTAAAATGAAAACAATTGTAACCGGCGTAATAGGTATGGATGCTCATATTGTAGGAAACCGGATTTTGCAAAGGGTGTTGGAGAGAGAAGGTTTCAAGGTAGTTCCACTGGGCGCATTGACTCCACCTGCAGAATTCATTAAAGCGGCAGTAGAGACAGATGCTGATGCAATTGTAATTTCATCGCTTTACGGGCATGCAGAAATTGATTGTCAAGGTTTTAGAGATAAATGTATAGAGGCAGGTTTACAGGATATCTTACTCTATATTGGTGGTAATTTATCGGTGGGAAGAAGCGATTTTAATAAAACAAAAAAAATATTTAGCGATATGGGATTTAATCGTGTCTACCCACCTGATGTAAAACTGGAAAGTTTCATTTCTGACATAAAAAACGATTTAGAGATCAGCAGTGAGTCATGAAAATCAATTTATTCTTGCCGTAGATTTCGGCAGCACGTATACAAAAGTAGCCGCTATTGATATTAATCGCGAAGAGATTACTCAAATTGCTCGAAGCCTCACTACTGTTGATACAAATATCATGCAGGGCTATCACTCTGCTATCGATAAATTAGGTCCCCAGTTTAAAAAAAATCAAGGCTTGTATCGAAAAGTAGCATGCAGCAGTGCGGCCGGTGGGCTGCGAATGATTACGATAGGCTTAATTCCTGAGCTTACTGTCGCCGCCGCAAAGAATGCAGCGTTGGGTGCGGGGGCAAAGGTTCAGAGAGTTTATGCAGGTGCTCTCAACAATAGTGAATTATCTGAGATTCAATCACTCAATCCTGACATTATTCTTTTGTGTGGAGGAACAGATGGTGGAAACGATAAGGTTGTCTCTGATAATGCAAAAACCATTGCTCTATCAGACATTAACTCAAATTTCGTTTTTGCTGGGAACAAAGTTGTCGTAGACTACGTGATTTCAAAATTCTCTGCACATGGCAAAAAAATTGAAGTTGCTGAAAATGTAATGCCGGAAATAGGAGTGCTCAACATTGAGAGCGCTCAGTCAAAAATACGAAATATATTTTTGGAAAATATTGTCCGTGCAAAAGGGATAGAAAGCACTAGTACAGACATAGACAGCGTACTGATGCCGACACCGGTTGCTATTTTAAATGCCACCAAATTGATAGCAGATGGAACGAGTAACCAAGGAGGCTGGGGAGGTTCACTAGTTGTAGATCTCGGTGGGGCGACAACAGATGTTCATTCAGTATCAGATGGGGAGCCAACTAGAATCAATGTGACTCAAAAAGGATTGCCTGAACCGTATCTCAAGCGCACGGTAGAGGGTGATATTGGTATGAGGTACTGCATTGAGGGAATTATAGATGGTGATCGTCTTGGCATTGTCGCCAAGCATTGCGGTTTTGAAAAAAAGAAAATTGAACAGTACTGCTCTCTCGTAAAAAATAATCTAGCACATTTACCCGTATCTTCGGAGGAAGTAAAAATCGAACGAAGTTTAGCTAAGGTGGCTGTCGAAACCGCCATACAGAGACATGCTGGAACTCTTAAGAGTATTTACACGCCAATGGGGGAAGTTTTCGTTCAATCAGGAAAAGATCTCAGCAATGTTTCTGTAATAATCGGCACGGGTGGAGCAATTGTTGAAAGTGATTTACCCAGCGAGATATTGAAAAGTATCAGCTTTAACCCAGCTGAACCACTCTCCTTGAGACCCCAAAATCCAGAATATTTTTTGGATAAAGACTATGTACTATTTGCGATTGGTCTCTTGAATGAAATCGATCCAGATATAGCCTTTCGAGTTGCCGAAAAATCAGTTACACGTTTACAGCAATAAAATAACTACCTGTAAATTCGATGATCTCGGAGAAAATATGCCAAAATATAGTGTAAAAAACGAAAAATTCGATGAGGACAATTTTTTAAATATTCGACAAGAAATCGTATCAAAGTGGCCCACGCTTAATGAGGTGGATCTTCAAGAGGCTGTTGGCTATCATAAAACTATCCCTTCCGAAAAAAATTTATTTGCCCTCATCAGGGACACAAAAAAAAGAGGAGAAACAATAATTTACCCTCGGGGTGGTGTCGCCCTGGTCGATGATCAAATAGATTTATTATTACACTTACAAGATCATGGTGGGGCCGATTATCTTCCCACTACTGTAGATAGCTATACGCGCAACGAATTTTTTGAAAGTGCGAAGAAAGGAATCGAGCAAAGCATACAAAATAAACGTTCGATGTTGAACGGTTTTCCAGTGGTGAATCACGGGGTCGCCAGCTGCAGAAAAATTATCGAAGCCATTAGCGTGCCGGCCATGCTGCTCCCTGGAACACCTTCACCTTGCACACCGGCAGAGATTGCCTTTGCGGCTGGATACACGGGGCTTCTCGGTGCGGGAATATCGGATACGCTAAGATTCACAAAAAAAATGCCTCTTAGCGAGGGGATTAGGAATTATCAATACGTGGATAGGCTCGTCTCTTATTACGGTGAGAGAGGGGTAGGAATACATCGTGAACATACGGGCTTTCTGACTGGAACATTAATTCCTCCTGCTATCGCAATTTCGATTAGTGTACTCGATTGTTTGTTAGCTGCAAACCAAGGTGTAAGGCAATACAGTCTGGGAATTGGTCATAACGTAAACATTGTGCAAGATGTTGCTGCCCTGAAAACAGTTCCCCGAATGTGCGCCAGGTATCTACATCGTTTTGGTGTTAAAGATATGGCGCTTCCGGTCGGTTTGCACCATTGGATGGGCGCTTTCCCCCCAAATGAAGCAGAGGCTGTTTCTGTTATTTGTCTTGCCACAGTTATCGGTTTGTTAGGCGAGGTCACTCACATGACAACAAAAACAAGCCATGAAGCGATAGGAGTTCCATCAAGGGAGTCTAATGCTTTTGGCTTGAGAGCCACGAAAAAAATGATCAAATTGTTGAGTAACTTTTCGTACCCATCAGACCCGCGCGTAGACGAGGAAATGTATTGGATTGAACGCGAAGCAGAAAGCATTTTGGATAGAGTTCTAGAAATGGGTGATGGCGATCCTGCGGTTGGTGCCATAAGGGGGTTTGAAGCGGGAATAATTGATGTTCCATGGTCGCCAAACATGTGTGTTGCCAACAAAGTACTACCAGCCAGAGATAGTTCAGGCGCAATACGCTACCTGGATACTGGCAATTTGCCATTCTCAAAGGAAATAAAAGAATTTCATTTGTCCAAATTAAAAGAGCGTGCCCACAATGAACAAAAAGAAGTTGACATAGATTTGGCCATCCAAGATGTGACCGATATTGCAAAATCAGTAATCAATTGAAATAAAATCTGATAGATATTTTTCATAATTTTGTAGATTTATAGAATATAAGATATGAAATTAATAAAGTGCTCAATATTTCTAGTAAATATTCCTCTTACTGAACCATATCACTTGTCATTTTCTGAAGTCGATTCCTTTAATACTATTATTACTGTTGTTAGGTCTGAAGATGATGAGATTGGAGTTGGTGAGTCGACGGCACTGCCGGGATATTCTTCTGAGACTCTCGAAGATATGTGGAATTTTACATTACAATGGGGGAAAAAAGTTCCCGGTTCAGAAATTGAAGATGTAATCAAGCAAATCAAACCATATTGTGAAACTTTACCTTTCTGTGTTACGTCGTTACTCACCTCACTTGAAATGATAAAGTATAGTTCAAATTATCAAATTCCTGAAACGGGATTGTCTTTCTATTTGCTGGGAGCAATCAATTCCTTGAATATGGAAAACATTAAAGAGGAAGTAGAGATCCTGATAGCAAAAGGTTTTAAAACATTAAAATTAAAAGTGGGCTGGGATATAGAAAAAGATATTGCCAGAACACGTTATGTTCAGGAGGTTGTCTCAGGCAGAGCAAATTTGAGAATCGATGCAAACCAAGGTTTTTCGTTCGAAGATGCCCAAAAATATGTGCTTGGTATTTCAAAGAACAGTGTGGAATTGTTTGAGCAACCCTTTGGTATTGATAAATGGGAAGAAATGTCAGATTTGCAGAAAATATCTCCCTTGCCTCTTATGCTGGACGAATCTATCCATACAATTGATGATATCGAAAGAACCTTTAAAACTGGATGCGCTGAGTACGTCAAGTTCAAATTAATGAAAGCTGGGAGCCTAGAGAGGTTAAGAGAATTGATCAACCAGGCATTAATAAATGGTTTGAAAGTGGTTGTGGGTAACGGCGTTGCTGGTGAAATTGGATGCGTTCAAGAAGCTATGATATCACAAAACATAATCAATAATGCTGGGGAGATGAATGGCTTTGCTAGACAAAAAGAAAATATTTTTAACGATGACATTCTCTTGAAGAATGGCTGTATGTCAGTACCAAGTAATTATTTTTTCAATTTAAACTACGATCGAATGGAAAAATATGTGAAGGATAAGAAACATTGGAATTAGAAGTTAAAAGCTCATTTCGTCGAATTGTAACGAAGGATAAGTCTTTACCGAAACTTATCATGGATTATAGAAAATTAGAACGTGTAGAAATTTAACTCTATTGGTTTCTTCCCCATACCCGATGCTATTTAACTCTATCATTACTTTGTTATCTGTTGATTTTAACATGCTAATTTAACTTATATATTTGGAGAATTTGATGCCCTTAGTTAATATATCTATTTTAAAAGGTAAGTCATCCGAGTACATAAAATCAGTTACTGATGGTGTTAACTCAGCTGTAATTGAAAGCTTTAATTTTCCATCCGATGATCGTTATCAAATTGTGCACGAACACGAGATTCACTGTTTAGAGATGCAGGCAAGGGTTCAAGATCGAGTTATGATGCATGTAATAATTCGCAAAGGACATTCTGACAAAGCAAAGCAGCTATTTTATAAAAAGGTTACTGAAAATCTTTCAAATGACCCAGGCATTGATCCTGCCAACGTTTTAATTGCAATGACTGAAAACCACGATAGTGATTGGTCTTTCCGTGATGGTTTGGCTCAGTTCCTGATTTAGCTTAGTTTTAATAAAGACTATTTAATCAATCTGTTTGGTTGAGTAGATGCTATTTTGCAACAAGGCTTTAAATGCTTCATCATGAATATTAATGACAGTACAAATAACCGTGTACTAGCGGCGATTGAATTAGAACTCCAAGAACAAATTATAAAGGAAGAGTTTGAACATATTCAAAAAAATAAACATTCGAATAGTCTTTGGGGGCACTCTGAACGTGTGGCAATCACTGCAGAACGACTCGGTTTGGGTGAAGGACTAGATCCTACAGTCTGCAGGTTGGCCGGTCTTTTTCACGATGCAGGAAAGTTCTGCGGAGGTAGTTACCATAAGGGGGATAAGCCAGAGGAAAAAAGATCCGTTGAGGTTCTTCGAAAACTCACAAGAGGCAAGGGCATCGCCACCAATCTAGTAGACCAAGTGGAAGAATCTATTCTCCAGCTTTATAGGCAAGATCCAGATCAAACACTTCTAACAAAGGTGCTTTATGATGCAGATAATCTTGATAAACTGGGCCTCCTCGGCATCGCCAATTATTTTGTTAAAATAGGACTTCGTGGCAGTGGCTTATCTTCATCTGTCCTTCATAAGGCCACCGTGGAGTTGACTTACGCTAGGCATGCCCCAGATTGCCTCACCACAGAAACAGGGCGAGAAATTGCCCGAAAACGGGCACCCAAAACCATCACCTTTTTCCGACAATTACTCGATTCTCTTAGAGAAGATGGATTGTTTGATTTTCGAATAAAGGAAGTAGTTTTTAATAATCTATTATTGGATGTTGTGACACCTGCTTTATGCAAATGCGGTCATCAATTTTCTCAAAAAATATCAGAAGTTCCAGGTATTAAATGTTCTGAAATCCATTTAGCACATATCTGCCATTCTTGCCAATCAAACTATGAGCTTCGTTTCTGCCGCCCAAGACTCATAGAGTAATTTCATTTTCTAATGATATTAAGTCAGAGATGAAAAATATAGAAGTGTACTATATCGCTGCTGATAAAATTGACATTCAATAAATGTTGGAGATAACTATGATTGAAATGAATAACGAAAAAAATACGCAAATTAGTAATAACAAAATAGCAACTAATAATGCTGAAAGGTTATCACATAAGATAATAATAGATGGAATGCTAGTTTCCGCAATTTCGACGGAAACTATTCAAGTTATCAATCCGTCTAATGCCCGCTTGATTGGACATGTACCCCGATGTAGATCAAAAGATGTAGATAGGGCTGTTAGGTCATCCCAAAAAGCATTCTCGCATTGGAAAAAAATTCCTGCTCGAGAACGAGGAAAAATAATGATGCGAGCGGCAAATCGTTTAGAGAAGCGAAGGAAGGAACTTGAAACTCTTCTGTCATTAGATACAGGGAATGCTATACGAACCCAGGCAATTCCTGAAACTGCATCTGCAATAGAGCTTTTTTATATGTTTGCTGGTCTTGCCGGAGAGTTGAAAGGCGAAAACTTTCCTCCCAACATGGAACATGTCTTACATTACACTACTAGAGATCCTATAGGTATCGTTGGAGCAATCATTCCTTGGAATGCGCCACTATTTTTAATGGTGGCCAAAATTGCTCCCGCAATAGTTGCTGGCAATACTGTTGTTTTAAAAACTGCTGAGCAAGCCCCTTTATGTGTTTTGTTATTCGCTGATATTTTGCAAGAAGAGCTGCCTGCTGGTGTGTTAAACGTTATTTCAGGGTATGGAAAAGAAGCTGGTGAACCTATTGTAGTTCACCCTGAAGTAAGAAAAATCACATTCACCGGGTCCTATGAGGTTGGTAAGGAAATAATGGCCAAAGCTGCCCCCAAATTATGTCCTGTCACTTTAGAGCTTGGGGGAAAAAATCCGAACATTATTCTCAGTGATGCTGACTTGGAGATTGCTATTCCTGGAATAATTGACGGCATGCGATACACCCGTCAAGGACAAGCGTGCACAGCTGGTTCCCGAATTTATATTCATGAGAAAATTTACGACAAAATAATTGAAGGTGTGGTTAAGAAATTAAGTGAATTAAGAATGGGTGATGCTCTTGATGAAGAATCAGACATCGGAGCTATAATCTCTGAAGAACAGTTAAATAGAACACTCCATTATATGGAATTAGCCAAGAAATCACCATCAGTTAAAGTTTTACATGGTGGACATAGGCCTGCTGATCCTAAACTAAGAGATGGGTTTTTCTATGAACCAACATTGATGGAGGGGATACCTATAGAATCTCCAGTATGTCAGGAAGAAATTTTTGGCCCCGTTGCTTGTGCTTTTTCTTTTAATGACTTTGATTCGATGATGCAAAGTGCAAATGATACACCTTTTGGACTATCTGCAACATTATGGACAGAAAATTTATATAGAGCCTTACAATTTGTTGAAGAGATTGAGGCTGGATTTGTTCAAGTTAATCAGTGCGTAGCCCCACGAGCAAATGTTTCGTACGGTGGTTTGAAAATGAGTGGCCTAGGAAAAGAATATGCCTTAGACAGTATGATAAATCATTTCACTCAAAGCAAAACGATCTTAATCAACAGAGGGAAATTAGCTCATAATCGTAGCTGTTAGCCATCGAATTATTGTTGAATAGCCTAAATCGGGCTAATTAGCGTTTCAGTGCTTTATAGATGATGAATGCTAATTCTTTGACTAGTTCAACAGGGATGATCGGCCATCTCATTTCATAAAAAGGATCACCAATAGTATCGTTGTTGGCGGTAGCTGGATCATGTTGTCATCGTGAGATTATGTCCCGATACTTAATACCATGATATTTATTTGTAATCTTATTGGCACATAAAATATCCGTGATGTATCTGATTCCGGCCGACGCTCTCGAAGAATTTGTAATCTCGACAGCTAGCCGCCTTGACAAGATACATGCCACAATGCTTCACAGGAATTTTCTATTTTTAAGTATAT
>JABDPQ010000455.1 GCA_013042695.1 Desulfobacterales bacterium
CCTTTATGCTATTTGACATCACATGAGGGAAATCAATAATCGGAAATTTTCTATTGACAAATCAAATTTGAATCATAGAATAGAGAGAGCTGGCGGTGTAGCTCAGTTGGTTAGAGCATACGGCTCATATCCGTAGTGTCCGGGGTTCGATTCCCTGCATCGCCACCATAGACGTGAAAGCCTCGTGATCTTCATTGGTTACGGGGCTTTTTTTGTATGGCTGTATATAGCTGTAGCTTGTAAAGCTTGTTTTGGTGTTTACCGTAGCGGAATTATAATACTTATAGACTATCGGTCTCTGATCAGTTTGGTAAAGTGATTCTTAATCTAAATTGTGGGTTAAATAGAAGACATTTTCATGATAGAATAGCTGCTCCGTTCTTCTTGTTTTTTCGTTACAGATGATAGGTTGTGATGATAAAAAACCATGAAAAAAGCTCCCTTCCTCGATTGCGTTTTCTACCGCCACGTCATGCCCTGAAAGTGCTGTTTTCCTGTCTGCTTGGACGTAATGCACCTCTAATAACAGCTGCCAACGAAGAACAAATTGCCGGTCTAAAGCGTAATTTTCGTAGAGCCCCGTCTTCAAAGACGGATGTAATAAGTTATCTGCAAATGGGTTCGCGAGATGGGAGACGGGTTGTCTTTGTGCATGGTACGCCCGGAAACGCAAAAGGATGGGCAGATTATCTGCTCAAAACACCTGCTGGTCGTCACTACATCGCTGTTGATCGACTCGGTTACGGGGCGAGTAAACCCGAGCATGCCGTTGTTTCGCTCAAACGCCAAGCGCAGGCGATTGTGCCTCTCTTGGAAGCGATCAACGGTCAAAAAGCAATATTAGTCGGGCATTCATCGGGGGCCTCTGTAGCTCTGCAAATAGCATTAGATTACCCTGAGATTATTGGCGGCTTGTTGCTATTGGCAGGTGCCTTTGATCCTGATCTTGAGGAAGTCAATTGGTTCCAGACCATTGGCACGCTCAAACCGGTTTCGCGATTGCTCTCCAGGGTCATCAATAATGCCAATCGGGAGCTTCTAGGCCTGAAACATGAACTGCAGGCTCAGGCCGACAGGCTGCACCAAATCAACATTCCAATTTGTGCTGTGCACGGGGATATGGATCCTTTGGTACCTTTGGCTAATCTGAACTATTTGCAGCGAAAGTTGAAACGAGTATCGATCGATAAGCTCGAGTTGAAACATGCAGATCATTTCATTGTCTGGCATTCAAAACCGACTGTTGATGCTTCGCTGACCCGTTTAATAGATCAGGTTCGCCTTACAGAGCCAGGACAGCGTAAGGCTACCTCCTCACATAGGCAAAACTGACTGCAGAATGTCTAATTTGACTGAGCCTTTTGCAAAATGATGATTTTCGTTCAAAGTCAAGGCATGCGAAAAATTTTGCCGCAGACATATAATTGATATTCCGAGGATAAAATTTTAAGCATAACGTAGAGTTTGAACGAAAAGAGCGTTTTGCAAGTGGCTCGACTATCAAAAGTACTAGGGTTGGGCTCTTGGTCGGAATGATTTATAGGTGCAAAGCTTACTAACCGTCTGTTGCAGCATTCAGCTTTAACAATATAGTATACCTATTGGAAGGTTGTCTGATATAACCAAGCATGCAGCGTAACGGCAGCAAAAAATGGAACCTGTCTTAGAACAAGCGACAAACCGATCTGATCCTCGGTTTCAGATCTATCATGAGCTTATGCGCCTAAAGGTGCGGGAAATACTATTTATTTCGAATCCTTATGATGCATGGGTTATGCAGAAAGACCGCGGTTTATCTGAAGCAATTGTCCATGAATACCGAGGCTTGAACCTCAGTCACCCTCCTCGGCTTAACTGGGTGGCATCGGTCGATGAAGCCTCTTCAGCCCTTGGTGATAAGCAGTTCGACTTGGTTATTATTATGGCACAGGCATCTGATTTTCCCTTTTCAGATGTGCACGACCTAATTAAGAGATTAGCTCCCAATACTCCCGTTGTCAGACTCTATCACCGGACACCGGGTCAGCTTGTATCTTACCTAGATGACAGTTCCTCTCTCGTTCCTCACCGCACTTTGATGTGGAGCGGGGATACTAAGCTCTTGCTGGCGACGATTAAAAGTATAGAGGACCAGCTCAATGTTGAACGTGATACTCGTCTCGCTGCTATACGTGTAATAATCTTTGTCGAGGATTCACCTGAGTATTTGTCATCGCTTCTTCCTGTGCTTTACCAGGAACTGGTGCGACAGACCCAGGCAGTCATGGAGCAGGGGCTTAATGAGGAACACCGTATGCTCGCCATGCGTGCTCGGCCAAAGATCCTCATTGCCGGAAGCTTTGAAGCTGCCATGAATCTATTTGAGACATTTGAGCCTTTCGTACTCGGGGTTATTTCCGATGTCCGTTTCCCTCATAACGGCGAACTCGATGGGGAAGCTGGGATTCAGTTGCTTAAAATCATTCATCAGCGGCGTTTTGATATTCCACTGCTGCTTGCCAGCTCGGAATCTCATAATCAGCAGAAGGCGCAAACGATACCAGCATCATTCGTCGATAAAAATTCATCGACACTGCGACAAGAAGTACACTCGTTTTTTCTCAGTAAACTTGGTTTCGGTCCTTTTTACTTTCAGATGCCGGAGGGTCAGAAAATCGCTCCGGCTACTAACCTGCGTGGACTCGAAAATGGCATGCGCCACCTTCCAGACGAGATTTTTTACAATCATTGGATACATAACGATTTTTCACGGTGGCTGTTTACCCGTGCGGAAACACTTCTGGCAACGGAGATTAGGGAAGTAACCGCAGAGGATTATGACAATGATCTAACGAAAATGAGACACTATCTTTATGAAAAATTCCATCACAGGCGCATGCAGAGGCAGCGCGGCGTTTTGGTTGATTTTGATCTAGACGATTTTGATATAGATACCGAATTTCTTAAAATCGGAGACGGATCTCTTGGTGGTAAGGCCAGAGGATTGGCATTCTTTTCATCATGGCTTTATCAGCAGCCGGAACTGAAAAGACGTTTTGAACTGGTGGATATCTACGTTCCGCAAACCCTTATTGTCACCACTGAATGTTTCGAAGACTTCATCAGCAAAAATAACCTTGGTTCACTTATTAAAGATGAATTGAGTAATGAAATTATTGCCGGTTATTTTTTAGACGCTGTTTTTCCAGAAAAATTACGGCAACAGTTGAAAACTTTCCTTACGCATGTCCGTTATCCAATCGCAGTGCGTAGCTCAAGTCTTTTGGAAGATGCAAAGTTTCGCGCTTATGCGGGACTCTATAAGACCTATATGCTGGCCAATGACAATGACAATCTGGAATTGCGTCTGGAACAGCTTATTACTGCCATCAAGATGGTATATTCTTCTACATATTACCGGGAACCCAAGGAATTTTCTCGGCGGGTTGGAAACCGAATTGAAGAGGAGCAGATGGCCGTGATTATCCAGGAGATGGTCGGAGTGCGCATCAATAATTGTTTTTATCCGACATTGTCCGGGGTTGCCCAATCTAATAATTTTTATCCTTTTTCGCGCCTGAGGCCTGAAGATGGTGTGGCAACCATCGCTCTTGGTCTTGGCAAGGCAGTGACAGAGGGTGAAAAGAGCCTGCGTTTTTCTCCGCGTCACCCTGAGATTCTTCCGCAACGTTCGACAGTTGATGATATTCTCAACAACAGCCAGCGATTTTTCTATGCTTTGGCAATGGATGTTCCATACAGACCTTTGGGGCTTGACGATACCTCAACACTCGTCAAGCGGGAAATTTATGACGCAGCATCGGAATACCCGATAGCCAAGCTGGCAAGCTATTATGACCCGCAGGAACATAGAATTAGAGAATCACCTGGCAGTCACTGCTCTCCTGTTATTACGTTTGCTTCCATACTCAAATATAAGTCTGCACCTCTGGCAGATATACTCCATGAACTGCTTGCTGCCGGCCAGGAAGGAATGGGTTGCCCGGTTGAGATTGAATTTTCAATGATTCTGCCAGATCATACCAGCCGGAAAACGAGAATGGCAATTTTGCAGATCAGGCCAATGGGAGCCCACGAGGACCTGATGACGGTAACTATCGATTTGAGCGATAGTTCTTCCTGTTTCTGTATATCGCATCAGGCTCTTGGAAATACTATCAATGAAACTATGCAGGATATTGTCTATGTAAAACCAGAGACCTTTGATCCAGGAAGAACCGTTGATATCGCACAAGAGATAGCAAACCTCAACGGTATGCTCAATAGCGAGGCTCGTAAATACCTGTTGATTGGGCCAGGCAGATGGGGGGCGGCGGATCGATGGCTTGGGATTCCTGTCAGCTGGGGGGATATCTGCGGTGTTGGAGCAATGATAGAAACGACCCATCCGCTGATTAATGCCGAACCGTCCCAA
>JABDPQ010000471.1 GCA_013042695.1 Desulfobacterales bacterium
CCCAGTGACAAGGGTCTTCAGTCTGACCATCTGCCGGTTTCAAGCCGGCGGATATCAATTCCCGCTTCTGTGCCCTCTCGAGAGAAGCTGTAACCCCGAACCCGGATAGATCCTCATAAAATGCGTCCAACTCCTCCCAACCTCCCAGCGGGATGCTTTCGCCCATAAACCAGGTTGGTCTTGCACACTTCTTCGTTCCAAAATTTTCATCGTATGACCACCTGATCTTCAACCACACGGCTTTGGGATCATCAGCATCCACAATGTGTTGGTAGTAGTACTCAATTTGATGCCCCAGCTTTTGGTGCTCGCTTTCCTCGGACTGATTCAGCAGAAGATCGGCGATAATTCGGCAGTATCCTATCGCTTCGGTGTGGTCTGCCACGGCCATCGCCACACATAACTCATCCAGGTTTTCCATCGGCGTGCTGGGATAGACAAAGTGTGGACCTTCTCGAAAATGCTTCCACGCCAGCGATTCCGCTGGGTAATAGTATGACCGTATCGTGAATTCCGGGATGCCCTCTTTGTAATACTCAACCAGGGCTAATGTAGCCTCCATCGGGGGTGGGTTCCTGGCTACATGCTCCTTTAGCAGCGTTCGCCATTCTTTGATTTCTTCCCCAAAATACTCATCAACATAAGATGCCTCACTCGCAAGCCTCAGTCTTTCAATATTTACTTCAGTGACAAGCTCCAGCAGCTTTGCCGAGTCTGCGTTGGAATCGTAGTATATCGGCCCGTCTGCAAAGTAAACGGCCAGGTTGGCAGGGGCCGCTTCCCGCAACAGCAAAACAATGTCGTTTTCATCGCACCACTGGTTGGGTGTTGGATACTGACAAGTAACCGCGAGATCGTACATGGCCCCGAGTGAGTGCTCGGGAATCTCGGGCATGCCACTCGCCCCCTCAGCTTTCGCCGAAGGACGTGGCGATCGAATGATTCCCCTTTTAACCCGGAACCTGGGTAAATCCTCTTGTTCCATCGCCAGGTAAATTCGCTCTTCCCATTCCCTCATGGCTTCAAGAGCGTTCCAGGCTTTTTCCGGTATTTCGCCGGCGATCGTTGAGCCACATAGAAAAAGCTGGGCACAGGCAAGCGTTATCAGTAAGCCAACCCTGCGTTCCGTCGACAGTGCAAAAGGCCTTCGTTTCATCTTTGCTCTCATGGGAAGATAAGTCTAACCCACATGAGAACGATCAGTTCAAGTACTGACAAACCACGGACACAGCGTCACAAGCCTCAAAATAAAATCCGGACAGTGAATACAATGAATTGGTACTGCTCAGTATCAGTCCAGTAATTTCCTGGTAAAAGAAGGCGAAAAATGGCGTGCCGTCGGCTCACATATTTCGGGGTATGAGGAAAAAGAACAAAGATAATGTTGTCGTAGAGACCTCCTTCATTCGAGCTTGGATTTTTCTCTTAGCAGCTACACTTTCTTAAATCACCTGAGTCTGAATATTTCAAGTTTACTCTAATTTATTCTGACTGCTGAATTTCCTCGAAAAGTGTGGACGCACGTTGCTGAGCCAGATCCAGGTCCGCCTTGGATAATTTTTCAGCGGCCCGGTCCCGTTTTGGCACCAGGTTATTGTGGCCAGACATCACTGCGATGCTGATCCAGACATAACTCTCACTGTTGCTTTGTGGCACACCCTCGCCATTGGCATACAGGACACCAAGGTTGTATTGAGCCCGGTAGTCACCCTGGTCAGCTGCTTTTCGGTACCAGTTGGCCGCCTCGGTTGCGTTCTCTGCAACACCTTCGCCATTGGCGTACATAACACCCAGATTAAACTGGGCGTTTACATGCCCCTGGTCAGCAGCTTTGCGATACCAGTTGGCCGCCTCGGCATCATCTTCAGATACACCATCCCCACTGTCATACATGGCACCAAGATTGAATTGAGCGTTAATGTTTCCTTTTTCTGCGCGCTTTTGCCAATGGGTCAGATTATCCGCCAGTAATGGCAGGCTTAGAAAAAGACAGAGCGGCGCGGTAATTAGGTATCGTTTCATATTAAGTCCGACAGAATTTTGATCACAGCAATAATTGGGGTCAGAGTAAAAACTTACATAAGTATAAGCCAATGGTTACTGGTAGTAGTTGTAATTTGCTGATTTAAGAGCACATCGTTCGAGGCAGAATAAGATGGTACTTACAAAGGGTCCATCGTATGCCACGCCGAAAGCGGGTCTGTCCAGCCGGCTACCCAGTACATATCGTTCAACGCGGGAATAACCGGCAAATCTGCTTTGCTTCAGATGCCGATATGGCTGCTTTCGTGAATTGGTTAACGAAGGCAGCGCAACTTTATGGAATAGCCATTCACGCTTGGGTTTTGATGACAAATCATGTTCATTTGCTGGTTACTCCAAGCAGTGACACGGCCGTTTCCAAGACTATGCAATACCTGGGTCGATATTACGTACGCTACTTCAATTTTCGCTATCGGCGAACCGGGACTCTTTTCGATGGACGTTTTAAATCCAGCCTAGTGCAGGTGGACAGGTATTTGTTGGCCTGTCAGAGATACATCGAACTCAATCCCATTCGTGCTGGATTGGTTAATGATCCGGGAGATTATGTCTGGTCCAGTTATCGGGCGCATGCGCTGGGGACGAGTGCCAGAATGTGGACGCCGCACCCCATGTACCTGGCGTTGGGTAAGAACGATGGAGAACGGTGCTGGACATATCGAAACACATTCTCAGAATTTCTGAACACAGACGTGATTCAAGACATTCGTCGGTCACTGAACACGGGTCTGGTATTCGGCAACGAGCGATTCAGGAATGAAGTTGAGCAATTGACTGGTCAATCTCAGAGGTTAGGAAAACGCGGCCCGAAACCGTCCGGCAATGTGAAGTAAGTCAATTTAGACGGGAGTTTTTACTCTGACCCCAATTATCGTACTACTTCTCATCATTACATAGCATTTCGGTACATACCGAAAACTGTGTTTGCCATTTGTTTGCCATAAGAGAACTCTTGAATGCCAAGGACTCAAGCTGAGCTCCAGGCTGGTACTCATCTTCTGTGATGGCGTTTGGCGGTCTGACCAGCTATTGAGTAAAGGTGTGATTAAAAAACAAAAAATGGGGTTATATCCGCGATAGGTGTTTGCCTCTAAATCTCCCGTGTATTAATATTTAATACACACATGGAGGAAAAATTGATGGCCAGGAACACATCAGTCACGTTGGGTCAGCATTTTGACGAATTCGTACTGAAAAAAATCACCGAGGGCCGTTTTCAAACGGTCAGCGAGGTTGTACGAGCCGGGTTGCGCAAGCTGGAACAGGATGAAACAAAGCTGCAAGCACTCAGAGAAAAACTCCAGGCTGGCGAGGACAGCCCAATTGTTGAAAACTTCAATGGCAAACAATTACTAGCTGACCTCCACAAGAAATATGTTGAATGACGCCATCGTATTCAATCAGGGCATTGGCCAGGGCTGACCTGGAAGAAATCTGGCTTTTTACCTTTAAGGAATGGGGGGTGGAGCAGGCAGACAAATACCTGGATGCTCTGTTCTCAAGATTTGAGTGGCTCTGTGAGCACCCATACACCGGCAAAAATCGTAAGGATATAAAGAACAGTTATTACTGTTTTCCTGAAGGAATGCATTTGGTTTTTTATACAATGACAGCGTACGGTATAGATATCATTGGTATCCCACATCAAAACATGGATTTCATTGGTCATTTTTGAATTGGGCAACTGAATGACATGCTTTAGTAAGTTTAATCAGACAGCCCTTGGGTCAGAGTCAAGTGCCAGAGTAAGCAGCCAGTAAGCAGCCTGGGAGTCAAGGGGAGAAGTGGTGCCGGCACCAAGATTTGAACTCGGGACCTACTGATTACAAAACATTATTTCATACCTTTCGTATTGTTTCTCCTCATCTCATATAACCTATTTTATCCTTTATTTACAATATAGTTATGTTTCTTATCATTTCACATCAATGCAGTATATACTCAAGTCAATGTTTGCCATTTGTTTGCCATTAAGGACCAGTTGCACGTGAAAACCAAATTGACCGGGGTAACCATTCGGAACCTAAAGCCAGCAAAAGATGGCTCAAGAGTGAATTATTTTGATACTCAGCACAAAAGCTTATGCCTGCGTGTGGGTACGCGGGATAAGGTGTGGTCCTACCACTACAGGTTTAACGGTAAGTTACGCAGCCCTGCTCTGGGGAAGTACGCTCCAGGTAGGGTTGATCATATGGATAGGGCGGCAGCAATTTCAGCAGCAAATCTAATTGATGATCAAATAACTCAAGGGGTTGACCCAAAGCATAATAGTAAACCGATCAAGGCCAAACCTACGGCGAAAAACCCTAACACTTATAGTAAGCGTGTTGATCAATTTATTAAATACTACAAAACAAAAAAGAAAGCACCTAAGTCCAAAACGATAAAAGAAACTGAAGCACATCTGACCGGGACACATATAACGTCTATCAAACACTCCGATGTGAAAAAAATTACCCGAGCGCAACTAGTAAAACTACTTGAAGACATGCATGAAACACCTATACAAGCAAATCGTTTGCACGCCAGTCTGAGTATTTTTTTTCGTTGGTGTTGGGATCATGAATACGTTGATGTTACTCCACTATTGGGGTTGAACAAGCGTTTCGTGGAACAACCTCGTAAGCGATACCTCACAAGTGACGAAATTGAGAAATTTTGGAAAGGCTGTAAAGAATTGAGCTACCCGACGGGCAATATATATCTACTTGCACTTGTTACGGGACAAAGGCCGGGGG
>JABDPQ010000474.1 GCA_013042695.1 Desulfobacterales bacterium
TTGGTTTTAGCACAATTGCAATAGGAAGTGCTGAGCTGATCGGCGAATCAATGACCGCCCTTTTTGCAGATCGTCTTGGCTTGAAGCGGGCAATTATCCTTGGGCTCTGTCTGGCGATGTGTGCCTACCTCTTGCTGCCATTTATCGGAAAGACGCTCCCCCTGGCAATGGCTGGCATGTTCTGTGTTTTTCTATTCTTCGAATTTACCATAGTCACCAGTTTTTCACTGTGCACGGAACTGCTCCCCAAGGCTCGAGCAACAATGATGGCTGGCTTTTATGCCACTGCAGGGGTCGGCAGGATGATTGGAGTATTGATCGGCGCTTTTCTCTGGCAAATCGGTGGGATTACTGCAGTTGCCTGGACTTCGGCTGGCATGACGCTGCTTGGACTGATGTCACTGCTCTGGGGGTTGCATGGCTGGAGGCGGAACTCGACTGCAGCCAAGGAAGAGATTACGTCACCTTAAGCAATCGGTGCAAATCAGGTTTTCTTGATCATATATGAATCTGGCCTCTAGCCTGGATATTTCATGAGTCTGGCGGATTCATGGGCAAGGGGCCCTTCGAGAACAAGCACTTCGAGCAGATTCAGCTACATTTTAGTTACTGTCTGGAATATCAGTGCAGGCTGCACCCTTGATGATCGTCTTTTCTGCAACCTTGAAGGTAGAAATGAAATGCAGAATTTCTTTTTGATCATCGTTGTAGAGCGTCGCTCTGCCGCTAATCAACCTATTTTCTGCTGCCTTCACCTCTGCATGCGCCGTGACAATGCCTTTTCTAACCGGATAAAGAAAGGTGCTCTCAAGAGATATTGTTGCAAAATGGGTGTGCGGTTCAACAATACTCTTAATGGCCATAACCACCGCTGTATCAGCAAGACTCACGAGGGCACCACCGTGCATTAATCCAGCCCCCTGTGCCAACTCAGCTGAAAATGGCATGGTTAAAACAGCCTGCCCTTCATCAACACGAACTATGTTCATTTGCAACAGACGTTCAAATGGTGCACAGCTGATCCATTTTTTCCTCTCAAACTGGTGAGGGCCGGTATAACCGCTGCTGTTTGTTTCCACTTTCTGTTCTTAAAAAATGTACCTATCGAATACAGTTATTTCTCTTCCAATTGCAGAAGAAGATCTCCTCTGCCGTTGGGCCCCTTATTTCCCTTGCCTCGCAAGCGCAACTTTTGTCCGGCTCGGCTGCCCGGAGGGATGGTAACCCGCAGCATCTCATGTCCGTCAGGTCCCTGCGATACAACCTGAACAATTTTACCCTGCTGCAACTCATCAGGTTTTAACGGAGTTACATAGAGCACATCATTTTCTGATGATGATTGGGATGACGAAGGTTTTTCAACTGAGTTTTGCTTTGAGCCGCCAAGTAAAGCACCCACGGCGTTACCAACATTTTTCAATAGAGATTTTTTTTCTGGCAGAGACTTTTTGGCCGAGCGCATGAGTGCCGGTCCAGCGAGTGAGCCAAACAAAAAAAGGCCTCCAAAAAACATGCCGCCTTTTCCACCAAAAAAACTCTGCTTGATGAATTGCGGATTTGCTCTGAAGCCGGATCGCTGAAATTCCCTGAGCAGGCCTTGGAATACTTGCTGAAAATGAGGGTCCTGAAACAGGTCACGTAAAATATCTTCCTGGCTATAATTAAAGCCGCCCTCACTGCTATCTTGATAGTGCTTTCCACCACTTGCCTTGAAGGCATCGTACTGGCGACGTTTAAGCGGGTCGGTGAGCACCCCATACGCCTCGGCGATTTCTTTGAATTTTTCCTCAGCTCCGGGGTCATCAGGGTTGCGGTCTGGATGGTGCTGCATAGCAAGCTGACGATAGTTCTTGCGAATTTCATCGTCGCCGGATGACGAGGTTACACCCAGTATTTCATAATAATCTTTCATATACTACCGTTTCATTTTCTTGTCATAATAACAAACCATTACATCGAAGTGCAGCCTCCACATGTTACCAAAGCCATTGCTCCTCAATTCCTGCATGGCTTTAAAACTATAAAAATCCTTAAAGATATTACCACTGCTTTCTTGAAAAAGAAGATAATCAAGCCTTTTTATTGAAACTGTACCCTCAACGCAAGAACAGTATCTGCTCGTCCTCTTAAACGTTTGCAAGAGCGTGCTATTTCCGGCAGCTTACATCGCTGATGTGCCGATCTCTTGCTTGATTATATTCACGTAATCCTATAGAGTTGTCTTAGATCATCCAGTAAAAATAACATCACATTTGTGGAGGGCACCGATGGCCGTAAGAAAAACAATCAAGAAGACCCCCACCTTTAATCTTGACAGTCCTGAATGGTTTCTAAATCGGGAACTTACCTGGCTGGCATTTAATAAACGCGTTTTAGCTGAGGCAACTGATGAAACAGTGCCCTTGCTTGATCGTGTTTTTTTCGTAGCTGTCGTCGGCTCCAACCTTGACGAATTTTTCATGAAGCGCATCGGTGGCCTCAAACAGCAGGTTGGAGCAGGAGTCAAAAAACCGACCGTAGACGGTATGCTACCGCAGGAACAGATTGATGCCTGCCAGAAGGTTGTTATTGAGGTTCTTATAGAACAACGTGCAGTAGAAGGAAATTTGAGGACCCTGCTGGAGAAAGAGGACATTAGATTTTCTTCTTATGATGACCTCAATAACAGGCAGAAAGAAGAGATGAATAGCTATTTCACTCGTGAAATTTACCCCCTTCTGATC
>JABDPQ010000485.1 GCA_013042695.1 Desulfobacterales bacterium
CCTTTAATCTCAGTGATGAAGCATTCCAATACGCCTTTTACAATGCTGCCCTGTTCCAGGTGGCCACCAAAAGTTGGACAGTCCCAGGCACCACCGGCGACAAAATGGATAGCCGGAAACGGCTCAGGTTTTCCATCTTTGTCCGGCCGCGTGTGAATCATGCCGCTAAATGCCAGAATCATGCTTAAATTAGCCGTGGTGGCAACGGCTTCCTTGTGCCAGTTGTCAGGATCGGTGGTATCCGGAGCCCATACCAGATATTTGGCCGGTTGAAGCCCTCCCATGAAGGCGGCATGGATTTTGGCAAATTCAAGATTATGGTCGATGGCAAATTTCTGAATAGCCAAAAAGACATCGGCTCCTGTTGTTAAACGGATGATAAATTCACGTCCGCGAATTGCTTCTACGCTATGATATTCATCGGGTGTTTCGGCATCCCGTTCCCAAATTTCTGTCATGCTGATCTCCTTCTATTTAATGAGGTTGATGCGTGTTGCGGTAATAGCACACGCTGTTATTGACAATACATAAAGCCGTCCATCGTTCTTACGGCACAACCGCCGACTCTTACCGACTCGATGTTGTCTGCTGAGCCGATGATTTCAACCGTTCCTGTTCCCGGTCTTCCCAGGAGGTGGCCTTGTTCGACCTTATAGATTGGTCCAGTGCGAAGTCCATGGTAGGCGATGTAGGAACCCATACAACCGACAGCAGACCCGGTAAAAGGATCTTCCGGACCTTCTGCAAAGGTTAATAAACGCCCGTGGGCATCACTATCCTGCTCAAATCCTTCGAGACAGAACATGTATACTGCACTTACTTCAAGACGCGTCAGCAGGGATTGGAATAGAGGTCGGTTTACCTGCACGTGCTTCAAGATAGCCATTGTCTTGACCGGTGCAATCAGAAAAGGGACACCAGTACTAACAATTTGCACGGGCATTCGATCAATCAAATTACTTTGATCAAGCCCAAAACATGCCATCAGATCTTCGCCATCGACCACACTGCCAAAAAGGGGTTTTTGTTGGGTCATAATGGCCTTAGCCGGTTTGCCAGTTGGATCCAGGTGAATTTCCACCGGCAGGACACCGATCGTATATTCGAAATCAATAACGACTGGTGACTGAGCACTGGGAAGCATCTCTTCCTGCACAAGCATCATGGCAGTTGCTATGGTGGGATGCCCGGCAAAAGGAACCTCCATACGGGGGGTAAAATAACGCACCTTTACCCCGGCTTTCTCTGAACGTAAAACAAAAGCGGTTTCGGACAGATTGGTTTCCATGGCGATCATCTGCATCTGTCGATCGCTCAGACCATCCGCTTGGGGTAAGACAGCACAGGGGTTACCGCAAAACGGCTCCGATGTAAAGGCATCCAGATATATGATGCGGTATTGTTTCATTTTTTCTTTTCTGTACGTATTTCCCTCATTACTCACGGGCCTTGCAAATATTCCTAACGGTGGGCCATCACCTCAATTTCCACAAGTGCCTCGGAATCCGGCAAGGCTGTTACCTGAACACAGCTTCTTGCCGGCAGACCTGTTAGGAAAAATGTTCTGTAGGCCTGGTTCATTTCTTGAACCAATCCCATATCTGTAATAAATACCGTCGCCTTAAGCACGTTTTCCAATGAGAGGCCGGCTATGTCCAGCTGAGCTTCGAGGTTGGCAAGGGTCTGCCGAGTCTGTTCAGCGATATCTGAGGCGATTTTTCCGGTCTCGGGGTTTCTGCCGATCAAACCGGAAACGAAAATCAATTTGTCAAAGCCGACCACCGTGGAAAAGGGCAGGTCCTTGTTGTTCGGTAGAGCAATTATTTGACGTTTTTCTGTCATGATATCGATTCTCCAGATTGTGCAATGATGGACAGGAATTTTTCCGAGTCGATATTGCGCCCGGTAACAACCAGTACCACCTTTTGATTTCGTAGTTTTATTTTTTCGGCAAGCAGCAGTGCTAAACCAACAGATGCGGCACCTTCGATCACCAACTGTTCCTCGGTGAGAAAAGCCTTCATGGCAGTGATAATCTCATCTTCAGCGGCCAGTGCCACGTGTGTAATGAGATGTTGGGCAATCTCAAAAGGCAGCGGGCTCAGGCCACCGGCAAGACCGTCGGCCACCGAGGGTTTCGTCGTGATCCGCTCGCACGGCTCACCTTTCTGCAGTGATTGGTAGGCACCGGGAGAGGCTTCAGGTTCAGCTCCGATGATTGAGACGCCGTTAGAGTCAGCTTTAATTGCAGCAGCAATGCCGGAAATCAATCCGCCGCCACCCACAGGCACGACAACGGCATCCACATCGGGTAAATCTTCCAGGATTTCAAGACCAATGGTCCCCTGCCCGGAGATAACCAGCGGATCCGCGTTTGAGTGAACGTAGCAGGCGCCGGTTCTCCTGGTATACGCTTGCGCGATGTCCAACGTCTCAAAAAAGTTCCCTCCCTCAATTACCGGCTCGATGCCGCACTGTCGAATCTTGTCAACCTTTGAGGGATCGGCGTTTTCAGGCAGAAATATTCCTACCTGCTGCACCTGCATCTTTGCGGCTGCATAGGCGACGCCCAAGGCGTGATTTCCACTTGACGCGGTTACAACGCCGTATTTTTGAACTGCTGCCTGGTGCTGTCTTAAAAAATTTGTAGCGCCCCTGATTTTGAAACATCCACAGGTCTGCCAGCATTCCATTTTCAGATAAACGTGACTGCCACACAGCAGACTTAAAGGCGGAGAGTGCAGCAGCGGTGTCCTGAGTACGTGCGGCTCAATGCGTCTTCTGGCGGCTTGAATCATATTTGTGTTAAAAGGAGTCACGTGAATTGTCTCATCTGTCAGCTTGCTTGGGATTGTAGAACCCGTTTAAGATGTTTGAGCCACTTGCAAAAGGCTCGTTTATCAGGAAATTTTCCTTTACACGTATTTTATCTGGTGATGTGTCGTATTGCCTGCCGGAACCGACCTGTCGAGTATGGGGTCATCGGGCTAGAGGCGTACCTGACGCTGGCTTGATTTCATCTTCTTTTCGAGATACCCGGAAAACCTGGTCAATGGCACAAACATCACCAGATAGAGCACGGTCACAAAAATCAATGGTGACGGGTTGGCAAGCAGTGACTTTTGCGAGAGCCCTGCTTTGAGCAGTTCGATAATTGATATAGAAGATGCCAGCGCGGTGTCTTTGGCGCTGGCGACATAGTTGCCCACTAACGGAGGGATGACTACCCGAAAAGCCTGGGGCAAAATGACCAAGCGCATGGTTTGCATGGGGTTGAGCCCCAATGCACTGGATGCTTCAATCTGACCTTTTTTAATGGAAAGAAATCCGGCACGGAATATCTCGCTCACATAGGCCGAACTATTGAGCCCCAGGGCGAGAATTCCCGACATGATTGCACTCAATCGAATACCCATAAAAGGCAGCGCATAATAGATCAGCATCATCAGTACGATGATCGGCATTGCCCTGAAAAAATCAACATAGGCGATGATGAAAACATTAAGTACCGGGTTGTTGAACGAACGGAAAACCGCCAATAGCAGGCCGATGACAGTGCTCATAATTGCCGCGCAGACTGCTAAAAGCAGGGTTGTCCAGAAGCCTTCCACCAGCGTCGGCCAGGCTTTTTGGATCATTTCCAGGTTGAAAAATAAATAGCCCATCTCACCCCACCTGGCGGTCGAGTAACGATAGTAAAGCCAAGCGGCAATAATGAAGATGCTGAAGACACTGATTGTTTTCATTTTTTCCGGCTTAAGCTCATCGGTGAAAACAATAAATGCCCAGACAAGAAGCAGCAGACAGAAAAGGATTATTCTGCTGAGATCGACAGCTTCGGGCGAACCGCTGGCTGGCAGCAGGAAGAGCGCATACAAAACTAAAATCGTCAGAAAGCCATAGACAAAGCTATTTCGTCGAATAAGTGGAACATGTCCGATCTTATCTTTTAAATCTGATAATCGTGACGTGGTGTTTTGAGACGAATTGGACTCTGCCATGGTGTGCCTGTTTACCCTAACTCTGCATTAGATGATCTTGCTTAAAAATTCAATGGTACGCTTATGCTGGGAGTGCTTAAATATATAATCCGGCGTACCATCTTCAACGATCAGCCCGTCGACAAGAAAGAGAATGCGGTCGGCTGCTTCTTTTATAAAGCCCATCTCATGGCTGACAACCATCATGGTCATGCCCTCTTTGGCCATGGTGCGCATGACATCCAGCACCTCACCAATCATTTCCGGGTCCAGGGCGGAGGTGGGTTCGTCGAAAAACATAA
>JABDPQ010000494.1 GCA_013042695.1 Desulfobacterales bacterium
GTGGTGTACTGGAAGTCTTAAAAAACAATAGTGGCCTCGAGTTGGTGGCTCAACGTTCACATCCGGACTGGTCTCCAGATCTGGCGCGAGAGACGACAGAAACACTTCTGGTAAAATTCAATAATCAAATTGACGCTTTTGTGTGCAATAACAGTGGATTGGCCAGCGGCGTGATTGCCGCGCTGGCCCTTGAGGGATTGGCAGATACAGAAAAAGTGTTTGTTGCCGGATCTGATGCCGACCTGCGAAATATTCAGTATATTTATCAAGGAAAACAGACGGTTGAAATCTGGAAAAAAATCAAACCATTAGCATATCAGGCTGCGGAAATCGCTGTGTCGGTAGCACAGCAACCGGAGAAAGCCATAATAGATATTGTTGAAGGTTTCAAAATGGTCGATAATGGCTTTATGACCGTTCCGACAATTATCACCCCGGTGATTCTTGTCACAAAGGAAAATATCGATAGTACCGTGATTGCCGAAGGATTCTTTACCAAAGAGCAGGTACACGGAAAATAAAAGATCACGTTCATGAGGATGGGAGTCCTTTTTCCTCATGGACGCGATGCTCAGCTTTTCTTTTTAATGGGAGTACTCTTTTTTTCGACATCAAGTGTTGGAGGAATAGACACTATAATATCTCGAGGCCATAATAAGCCGCCCCGGTAAGGGCAGTGTCGGTTTTAAGAATGACATTAACCGGCATATTCACAAGTAGATGAGACATACGGCCTTTATGCAGAAATTTCTCCATAAAAAGACCTTTCTGAAGTGCTGGAAGGATTCGGGGTGGAATCCCTCCACCTAGATACACTCCCCCTGATGGTAGTATTTTCAACGCCATATTTCCTGCTTCTGAACCGAGAATAGAAATAAACATGTCAAGTGTGGCGCTACAAATAGGACAATTGCCATCTTTTTTTAAAGCTATTTTGACGATCAGAGGTGTCGGATCTTTGGTCTTTGCGACTTCCCTGGCAAGCCATTCGGGTTCTTCTGCCCTGCCACTATCTTTGAAAAAATTATAAATATTTGGAATTCCGATTCCAGAGCAGACCCGTTCATAGCTCACACGCTCATATTTTTGCATTAAATAACGCAGGAGATCAATTTCCAGTTCACTCGTTGGTGCAAAATCACCATGGCCACCTTCTGAGGATTGAGCTAAGTATCGAGTCCCGCCCCATATTAGAAAAGCCTCTCCAAGACCGGTGCCAGGGGCAATAATTGCGATTGTTCCACCTTGCACAGTATTGCCGCGGTTGTTCAAGGCATACATATCATTCTTTTCTAAAGAAGGTATTGACCAGGCAATTGCTTCTAGATCATTTAGAAGTGCAACAGACGGAGTATTCAGGGCATTGGCTAAATGATCCTTATCGATAATCCAGGGAAGGTTAGTGATTTTTGCTTTTCCGCCAGAAACTGGCCCGGCCACTCCGAAGGCAGCTTTTTCAATCTCAAATTTGAATGGTGCGCAAAATTCAGTGACGATAGCTTCGAGGTTGGCATAATTAGCACTTGGGAATGTCTTTGAAAAGAGAGGAGACCTCATGCCTTTTTCGTAAGAGTAAATCCCTAATGCTGTTTTGGTTCCTCCGATATCACCCGCAAGTATCATCATGCACTTCTTTTTCTATTAAAGTAAATTCCTGTCTTCTTCAATCAGTGAAGGGGTTTGTAATTCTTGCTAGCCAACCTTCCTTCATGCAGCCACGAGGGGTTCTTGCACCGTAGCTGAGTGTCATTGCATAACAGAGTGTCACGCAAGTCCGGCTTTATCTGACAAGATGTACTCAATTGAAGGGAACCCAAATTCGGAAAAGTTTATATGGTTACAATTTAGCTCAACCATACTTGTGAATACACAGCTTTCTCCTAAATTTCAAGCAATCCCGCTATAGGCGCAGAGTCGGGAATGATTTGTTTTTCAAGTTTGGGAGACCGAATCGCAGAGTTGGCTTCTTATTGAAAGAGCCACTTGCAAAACGCCCTTTTCGTTCAACCTCTACGTTATGCTTAAATTTTTGTCCTCGGAATAGCAATAATATGCCTGCGGTAAAAATTTTTCGCATGGTTTGACTTTGAACGAAAATCATCATTTTACAAAAGGCTCGACATAGAGAATATTTTTTGTCATCAGCTGCCTTCTCCTATCAGTGGCAGTAAAATGAATAAAATAATACTACAAACAAGATTCCAAAAAAAAACAGGCCATAGGAATTTTAGTATGATAATGTGTAGTTCTCAAACTCATTGTAAAACGATAGTTGCAACCTTACCTGCCGATAGTTTTTAGACAATCTTTGCAGTAAAACAGACGATGCCAACTAAACAACATCCTTAGGGAAAATATTCCATGCCGAAAAAAACCAAAATAGTTGCAACTATCTCTACACTCAATTGTTCCGTTGAATTCATACAACATCTATACCAAGCAGGTATGGATGTCGTTCGGCTCAACACTGCCCATATGAGCCATGAAGACGCTCTGGTGGTAATCAATAACACCCGAGCGGTCTCTGAAAAAATCGGCATTCTACTCGACACCAAAGGGCCGGAGATCAGAACCTGTGATGCGGTCAAGGAGCTTCGCGTAAAATGCGGTGATACGATTCGGATTAAGGGAGCTTCCGGTGAACAGTCCCAGGGCAATGTGATCTGCGTCTCCCATGATAATTTTGTCAAGGATGTGCCAGTGGGCAGCTCAGTGTTGATCGACGATGGCGATATCGCTCTGGCAGTTGAGGTTAAGGACGGGGAGTATCTCTGCTGCTTGGTTGAAAACGATGGGATTATTAAAAAGCGAAAATCGATAAACATTCCTTCTGTGCACGTGAAGTTGCCGGCACTCAGTGCCAAGGACAAGGAATTTATCCGCTTCGCCGCAGCCAATGACCTTGATTTTATCGCCCACTCATTTGTCCGCAATAAGGATGACGTCGTTGCAGTTCAACAGATCCTCGATGAAGAGAAGTCTTCAATGAAAATCATCTCGAAGATCGAGAACTACGAAGGCGTGAAAAACCTCGACGAAATCCTGGACAACTGTTACGGGGTTATGATAGCGAGAGGTGATCTGGCAGTTGAGATTCCCACCGAACAGATTCCACTTATCCAGAAAAAGATCATTAACACCTGTATTGAGAGGCGCCGACCAGTGATCGTTGCTACTCAGATGCTGCATTCGATGATCGACTCTCCGAGACCAACCCGTGCTGAGGTCTCCGATGTGGCAAACGCCTGCCTTGATCATGCCGATGCGCTCATGCTTTCAGGTGAAACAGCCAATGGCAGATATCCCGAGATTGCCGTAAGAATCATGAGCAAGGTGATTAACGAGGTGGAATCCAAGCACATCACCTTTACCAACGTATCCTATACTCACGACAACAAGATAACCGCCTATCTGGCAAAAGCAGCGGTCAAGGCATCGCTGAGGTTGAATACAAAGGCTATCGTTGCTGACTCATTTTACGGTAACTCCATCCGGTCACTTTCCGCCTATAGAAGCAGCAACGTTATCTATGCGCAGGTCTACGATCAAAAGGTCATGCGCCAACTCTCGCTCTCCTACGGGGTCTATGCCGACTATATCATGATGGATATCACCCACGCCGAACCGTTAAGAAAATCTATATGCCGACTTATTGACGAAAATAAATTTCATGATGAAGATCTGATCATTATGCTCGCTGGAAGTTTTGGCATTGCTCATGGTGCTTCCTACATAGAGATCAGTACTGCAGCTAATTTTAAAACCAAATGCGGTTGATTTTTTCAGCAACTATAGATCGACACTGAATGCTGGTAATCTCTCATTTCTTTAGTAGCCGTGGACTATTCCCAAAATGGTCTGACGACATATCGTCTCGAAATTTCATCACCGACACAGGGACTGTAACATTGAGTGGAAGAATATGGTTGACGTCTTTGAATAGCGTCAGGTATCGGGGATTAAGTTAACTGCTATATTTTAGTGTTGGTATGTCGTCGATTGGCTCAATTTATTCTGGATCAAAATACGAAATGCGTAAAAATCAAATATAATAATTGACATTTTGGGCAATTACTTGTAAAAATAGTGTTAACATTGTCATAGGGGTGCGAAATGAAATTGGACGAAATAAATATTTCCATCATTAACCATCTAAGAGACGGAAGGATGCCGTTTAAAAAAATTGCGGACGATCTTAGCGTTTCTGAAGGAACGGTTCGAGCGCGGGTCAAAAGGCTTCAGGAAGATGGTGTCCTGGAGATCACCAGTCTCGTTGATCCGGAATCGATTCCTGATAAATATCTGGTAATGGTAGGGGTTAAGCTGAAGAATATGGACCTGGTAGCAAAAGGCGAAGAGTTCAGTAAGCTTCGTGGTGTTATCTCTGTCTGTGTAGTTACTGGGCGATTTGACCTTATGCTCTTGGTTATGTTGAAAAAACAATTCGGCATGCTTGAGTTTTATACTGAAGAAGTTTCGCAGATTGAGGATGTTCGTTCTGTGGAAACCTTTGTTATATATAAAAGTTTTGATCTAAAAGTACCTCTGGTTCTTTGATGGCCAGAGGAAATTAGTTACCTTTGAGCGGACTTGTTTCAGGGAGGCGTAGAGTATGAACAAGGAAATAAAAACGACCCTATTACACGATTGGCATTTGGAAAACGGGGCCAACATGGCCGTTTTTGGTTCCTATGATATGCCCCTCTGGTACCCAACGGGTGTCAAGGGGGAACACCTGGCAGTTATAAACGCTGCCGGACTTTTTGATACCAGTCACATGGCGGTAGTCACTATAGCAGGCGAGGACGCCAGAAGTCTGTTGCAGAATTGTTTTTCTAAAGATCTGGACCAGTGTCTGGGTCTGAAAAAGACGGCTCTGGTAAAAGGACGTTCTGTCTATGGGCTCTTCCTGACCCCACAGGGGTACGTTATGGACGACAGTATTGTCTCTCAGGTTACCGATGAGTTCTATATGGTGGTGGTTAATGCAGGCATGGGGGGACCTATTGCTGCTCACCTGGCAGAAAATGCAAGGGGGATGAAGGTAGAGATTGTGGACCTTACCGACGGTGTTGGTAAAATTGATATTCAGGGCAAGTTTTCTGCAAAAATTTTGAGCAAACTTCTTTCAAACCCCGAAGTTGTTTTTACGAACTTCCCCTATTTTTCTTTCAAGGGTTGGTATGATAATACGATTGAGGGGGTTGATGCTGTGCAACTGAGTGATGGCACACCTATGCTTCTTTCCCGTACCGGGTATACCGGTGAGTTTGGCTTTGAAATTTATGTGGAGCCCCGAAAACTGGTTTCATTGTGGAAGATGCTGCTCGAGGCTGGTCAGGAATATTCGCTTGAGCCCTGCGGTCTTGCGGCCCGGGATTCATTGCGCGCAGGGGCTGTACTACCGCTATCTCATCAGGATATAGGAAATTGGCCATTTGCAGAAACTCCGTGGCCATTCGCCGTAGCTGAGAAAGATGCAAAAACACAAGCTTTCAGTAAAGAATTCATTGGAGCTGAAGCTTTGTCCTCCCTCGTGGATACAGATTACACCCTGCCTTTTGCGG
>JABDPQ010000497.1 GCA_013042695.1 Desulfobacterales bacterium
AAAGCTTTCGGCAGCCCCAAGGCAACCTGTATACGTCATCTCGAGGAGGCACATAGTGCTTTCGCCCGAAAAGAAAGCAGCGCAAGTGGCGGCGGCGTTGAGCGCCAGCAGGGTACGTTGGTTGATAGTTCGAATATCATCATAGACGAGATTATCAACGGCAGCAGGGATTGCCTGCTCATTGCCACCTCGGACCAGCCGGAGGTCTTTGATTCGGCAATTTATCGGAGGTTCGTTGAGAAAGGTCTCATCGTAGATGTTTCTGAATATTGGCTCAATAAATCGAATTTGCAGGAAATTGTTAGAATCGAACTGGCCCATAATAATATTCAGGTTCTCAGCACTGGCGAAGAACCCTGCAATGAAACGGCTCAGTGCATAGACGAGCATGATCTGAAGCTCGCTGTGGGAAAGTTTTATCATATTTTTAAAGAGCGAGCCCTGCAGGTGACTCCGGCATATGTTCGAAAGCTGGTTGCATTTATTATCAGTATTAAAGGGAGCTTCAAGTCAGAATTTCTTGATGACTCTTTGTTGGTACGTAATGCATTTGAGATGGTTGCGCGAAATTCCTTCGGGGATCTGTTCAAAAAAGTTGTCAATCGAATCGACAGAACGGCCTATTGGGATGAATATGTCGGGGAGATCAAACACACGTTTTCTGAGATGGCCAATAATTGTCTTCATTACAACGTCAGTGAGGAAAAAGGGGTCGTTTTAAATGGCCCTCCTGGAAGTGGTAAAACTTTTTTAGTTCGGTCCTGGCTCAGTGAAAACAAGAAAATCCATGACATCAGTACGAGCCCTAGTGCTTTGCATAATCCATCTAACCCCGTTGATGGAACTGTTGAAAATCTTGTAAAGATCTACGATATTGCAAAAATGATAGCACCTACCGTTGTCTTTTTTGACGAAGGAGATGCCTTGGCTCCGCGTCGTAGCAGCGGCGGAGGTTCCCCGTCCGATAGGCTTACCAACAAGTTTTTGAATATCATTGACGGAGAGCAGCCGCTATCGAAGGTTCTAACCGTACTTACAACAAACAGACTTGACCTGCTTGATCCGGCACTTATTCGTTCCAAGCGCTTGAAAGTACTTGAAGTATCTGGGCAGTTAGCAAAAAATGATATCACTGAAATTATTGATGTGTCGTTAGGCGAGACACCTTGTGAAGAGGGTTTGACATCTACCAAGGTAATTGATGCGGCAAAAGGAATTTGTCATACCCCTGCAGACTTTACCGCTTTTGTTGAAAAAGCCTTGTCTCTACGCAAAACAGAACTGATGGTATTGCAGAAATTCAGGTCTATATCATCCCTATCAGATCATAAGCAGGAACGGTTTTTAAAATTTAACCTGAAAACGCTGATTGGTATTCTCGAAGCCCTTGGAAATCGTGGCTCTCTGCAGAAATTACTAAAAGAGTCCCCAAGACAATTTTTAGAAAGATATGAAGAAGTTCTTGCCCTCTTTGCCTCCATCGGCTCGGAAAACGACTATCCATTGTGTTACTCGCATCTGCAACACGCTCGGAGTGAGATGTCTCAGAGCCCTACAAAAAAGGGAAAAGTAGAGCTCGATGATTTTCTCGAGGCAGAACTGAGTAAAGAGCCGCAAAAGGGTTTTATCGTTGGTGTTGGAGCAAATGAACTCGATGGTGTTCTGCTGCCGATTGCTACCAGCCTTACCTATAGCTTGTCCTCCGAGAAGGTATTGGTGACCGGAGCGGTTTCTGCCTCCGGAGATAGTTCGGCCCAGATGGAAATGGCCGTGCAGATGACGCAGCAATCTGCGCAAGAGGCACTTACCCTGGTGAAAAATTATTTTCAGGCTCTTGTGCCGCAAGTCAGTATGGCCAAGATGCTCGGAGAATTTCTGGCAAACATGACGATTCATCACCAACTCCTGTCAGCCTCTTATAATGTTGGCGGTCCTTCGGCTGGTTATGCCTTGGCCTTGAATACGCTTTCTGCGATTTTGCACATTCCCATTTATCATGATTTTGGCATAACCGGAGCCCCTTGGACAAAAGGGGTGACCAAGGATGAGGTTGGTGGCTCGGTTATCATCGGCGGGCATAAGAAAAAGACTGAGAAAGTTTTGCAATATCTGCGTCGGATGTATATGCCCGGTCAAAATTATAAGAGTTTGGAAAAAGATTTTTTAGTTGGTTATTGGAATCAGAATAAGGATATCCTCGGTGTAACAAATTTTGGTGATCTTGTTCCAGAAACAATCTGGCTTGGCGAAGCGTACGAAAAAAACCTGCTGGAGCTCATCGAGCAGAGGATCAAATATAAAGTTAAAAAATATCAGCTCAACGAGATAGATGAGGCTGGCAACGAGAATATCATTCGCCTTAAATCAATATTGAGGCAGCAGGCAGAAGAGGAAATTATCAGAAAACTCGGCGCCGTCAAAGATTATCTCAGCAACGCAGAACGAGATCCGCTCTCCTCGTTGGAGTCAATTTTTACACAAGAAGAAAAGGTGGTCAAAAAGGTGAAGAGAAAAATGTTTAGCTTTTTCGATCCAATCAATGAGCGTTTAAAAGGGCACCAGAGAACGAACCAATAAAACCACCTTACATCGTTGCCTGACAATTACCTTCCAGGGGAAGCGAAGACTACCCGTTTAGCATCATCCTCGCAAAACAAAGCAAAGAGTAACATGACCTGCTCTTAGCTATTGTAGGAGAATGATTTCAAGGTTATACCTTATTATTAAGAATAATTTCTTTAAGGACAGCAAACTCTTTATGTTTACCTTAAGAAAAGAGCATTCTATCAGATCAATTAAGGTAGGAAACGTCGTGGTCACCAGAGTTTTCGTGACCATGCATTGCTACGGTAAATAATTCTGCATGGAAGAAGAGACGATGCATCCCCAGGACCTGACAATAATTGCCAAAACGCCACCCTTTTCTTTTTTGCCTGACTATAAAATGTCTGAAATCACCCAGTATTTTTCTACAGAACAGGGTGTGAAAGATGAGGTTAAATTTGTTCAAACAAGC
>JABDPQ010000505.1 GCA_013042695.1 Desulfobacterales bacterium
TATGCTATCCAGGCGGGAAGAGAGCTGCGCATTATTGCAGATTCAGGAAAAATAGGTGACAGCGATGCACTGCTTCTGAGTCAGGATATAGCCAAGTCAATAGAAGAAAAACTGACGTATCCTGGACAGATAAAGGTAACGGTGATTCGTGAAACTCGAGCCGTCGAATATGCCAAGTAGGATCTGAACAACAGTTTAAGAAAGGACATTGTGGCGTTATGATTGGTGTGCAAGAGCAGATACAATTAATTGAGCGGGGGGTTGTTGACTGTATCTCCCGGGATGAGCTGAGACAAAAACTGCAGAGATCAGTCAAATCTGGCATTCCGCTTAAGATAAAAGCCGGATTTGATCCGACTGCACCTGATCTTCACCTCGGTCATACCGTTTTGTTGCAAAAATTAAAGCACTTTCAAGATTTAGGACACGATGTCTGTTTTTTGATAGGTGATTTTACCGGACTCATCGGAGACCCGACAGGTAAATCTGAGACGAGAAAACCTCTTACCCGTGATGATATCGCCAGAAATGCGGAAACCTATAAAGAGCAGGTATTTAAAATTCTTGATCCGGATAAAACGCAGATTGCCTTCAATAGCAAATGGCTGGGTAAGCTCGACTCGTTTGAAATGATACGCCTTGCCTCAGAGCTGACTGTTGCCAGGATGCTTGAACGGGAGGATTTTAAAAATCGTTTTGAAAACGGTAAACCGATTTCAATCCATGAGTTTCTCTACCCGTTGATTCAGGGCTATGACTCTGTCGCAATGGAGGCGGACGTGGAGCTTGGTGGCACTGATCAACTTTTTAATTTGCTGATGGGAAGAGATTTGCAGCGATCCCGAAAACAAGAACCCCAAATAGTACTCACCATGCCACTGTTGGAAGGGCTGGACGGGGTAAATAAAATGAGTAAATCCCTGGGAAACTACATTGGCATAACTGAGGCTGCCAATGATATCTATGGCAAAGTGATGTCATTGCCAGATGAGCTCATGTTTCGCTATTATGAACTCCTCAGTGATCTTAACAACAATGAAATAGAGGCTTTAAAAACTGGAGTGAAAAACGGTACGCTCCACCCAAAAAGCGTAAAGCAGAAACTGGCAGGCGAATTAACCAAACGCTTTCAGTCTGCTGAAGCTGCAATGCAGGCCGAGCTCCATTTCGAAACGGTGTTTGCAAAAAAGGATTTGCCCGATGATATGCCTGAGCAGGTGATTCAGGCAACAGAAGAAATATGGGTGCCAAAATTACTGGTTGATACCGGACTTGTGTCATCAACCTCTGAAGGACGACGGCTGATCAAGCAGAATGCTGTCAGTATCGATGGTGAAAAAATCACTGATAGCAACTACGCAGTTCAACCGGTTGGCGACCTCATTTTTAAAGTTGGCAAGAGGAGATTCTGTAAAGTAATTTTCAACTGATAGCAGCCGTATAAAATCAAAAAAGGGCGCTCCCCTAGCAGGGGGAGCGCCCTTTTTTGTTGTGCGGTAGAAATTGGTTAGAATCTAATTAATCGAAAGATGCTCAGCTGATGAACGGCATGTCTGACAAACTCCTGCAAATTCTATGTGGTGACCAAGTATCTGATAATCCGTTTCCTCGGAGGCAATGCGGTCAATTTCATGCTGCACAGGCAATTCTATATCATCGACTTTACCGCATTCACTGCAGCGTATGTGATAGTGAAGATCAGTTGTTGCATCAAAGCGCTTTTGTGTGCCGCCGACCTCAAGCTTCACAATGACACCACTTTCCGCCATCAATTCAAGGTTGCGATATACCGTTCCAAGGCCGATTCTCGGCAATCGCTTGCGAACCATGTCATATACTTCACCTGCGGTAGGGTGGGAGGTGACTTTACTGAGTTCCTCAAGGATGATCTGACGTTGGGTTGTGAGTCTCATTTTTGGGAGCTGCTCGATAAAATCCATTTGTTTACCTGTTGTTTAGCTGAGTTTAATAAGGTTTCTCATTACTATCTTATAAGACTGTATCGCTAATTACAATCAAAAACATCAAAAACATGGTGCGACGAGGTCTTGCTATAAAATCAATATAATAGGTGTGTTGGCTTGTTTAAGCAGGTGCCTGAATTATTCCCTCATTCAGGTATGGATTGAAATAACCAAAACCGAGTTTTGGAAAACGATCTTTGAGCAGCATCAACCACTGCCTGATGCCGTAAGTTTCCTGATCGGCAGGAAATTGTAATGTCCTGTTGTACCACTCAGGATCCATATTGAGATTACGCAGCTGGATAAAATCGGGCTCATACCGGTCAATGAGCTCCATAAAAGCAACTGTTTCCTGATATGAGTCAGTAAATCCGGGCAGAATAAAATAATTAAGAGAAACAAAACGTCCAGACGATTTCATGACGGAAATGGAGCTTTTGACATCATCTAAACAATAATCCCGGGGTCGGTAGTAGCGATTGTAATATGATTCTTGAGCAGAATTCAAGCTGACCCTTAAGCTGTCAAGACCATGCTTTGCGAGACGTTCTACTTTATCTGGCAGACTTGCGTTGGAGTTCAGGTTGATGGTGCCGGATGAGGTTTTCTTTCTAATACCTCTGATTGTTTTTTCCAGAAGATCTGCCTGCAACAGTGGTTCCCCCTCGCACCCTTGTCCAAAGCTGACAATGGGACGCTCAGTATGCATAAGATGTGGCACTGCCATTTCGATCAGTTCATGGCTTGATGGAGTAAAGTTAATTCTCTGCTGAGTTGATGGACAACTACCAGAGGGTTGCAAAGAGATACATCCGACGCAGCGGGCATTGCAGACGGAAGAGGTCGGAAGAGGCGCTTCCCAGCGACCAAGGAAAAAATTTCTCGCGGCCGGGCAGTGATATGTCAGGCAACATGTACC
>JABDPQ010000508.1 GCA_013042695.1 Desulfobacterales bacterium
GGTACATGGAGCAGTACGTGCTTCCGAATCCAGAGTGGATCAAAAAGGCAATTGAAGAAACGGTGGCGTAATTTCAAGATCTGGAACCCGGGATCTCGGAGGTAAAGCATGGTTTATGTGATACGTGCCAATGCCGATGGCATTTTTGGCAGCAGAACACGGATTCGCCACCAAGCCATAGCTTTGTTAGATCCTTTGAATTGATAAACTCGTAAAAAGTCTATTCGAAGTTCCCTGATGGCTCTGGGAAAAGTTTGATCTACAAGGCGTAGTTTTTTTGCAGTGTCTCGACGAGACATGCGGTTTGTCAAGGAGCTGGAAAAAACCTGCAACGAAGAAGATCGGATTTTTTACGACACCATCTTAAATTGAAAAAGGGGTGCAAAATGTCAGAAGTTATTTTAATGCCAAAATTGGCAATGTCGATGAAACAGGGAACGCTGACCGAGTGGTGTGTTGCCGAAGGCGACCAAATTGAGAATGGTCAAGTGGTGCTGGTGATTGAGACCGAAAAGGTCTCGTATGAGCTTGAAGCTCCAGCTTCAGGTTTCATCCATATTATCGCCCAACAGGATGAAACAATACCGGTTCTCGAAACCCTGGCTATTATTGCCGATAGTGAAGAAGAACTGGCCCAAATACATTCCACAAGTGATGCTCCGGTTCCGGCAGCAGCCGCACCGGAGGAGGTGACCCAAGAAGAAGAGGTCACCACGGTCGCGGTGGCGGAGGCCGCTAGCGGCGTACCCGGCCAAGGGGGAGACATTAAAATATCTCCCCTGGCGCGCAAAATAGCCGCCCAACATAACCTGGATATCACTCAGATCGTTGGAACCGGGCCAGGGTCACGGATCAAAAAACGCGATGTATTGGCCTACATGGAGCAGCCGGTACACGTTCCATCAGCACCGGTCGCCGTCTCCGAAGCCGCACCCGCAGGGGATACCGTGGATGGCAAACGGGTCAAGGAAATCTTACCCATGAGCGGCTTTCGCCAGGCAATGGCCTCACACATGGCCCAAAGCCATGTGACATCAGCCCGTGTATCCGTGTTTATCGAGATCGACATGAAAGAACTGATCCAGTTGCGTAAAGGATTGGTGGAAAAAGAGGAAATCTTGGGAACACGGGTTTCTTTTACCGACCTGTTCGTTTTTCTCATCTCCAGAGTTTTGAGAGATCAACCTTTGCTTAATTCTACGTACACCGATGACGGCATCGTCGTTTGGGAAGATATCAACATCGGTATTGCACTTTCTCTGGCCAAAGGCGGAATGGACACTTCTCTGGTTGTCCCGGTAATTAAAAATGCCGACCGAAAATCCTTGATAGAAATCAGCAAGGAACTCAAAACGTTCGTCAGTAAAGGTCGTGAAGGAACCCTGGGCCCCGATGAGATGAGCGGCGGTACCTTCACCTTTACCAACACCGCTCAGCTGCTCAAACGATGGCACATACAGACACCGATGATTACCCAGCCGGAGTCGGCAATCCTCGGGACATCATCTACCGTGCAAAAAGCGGTGGTTAAAGATGGCGAGATTGTCGCCAGACCCATGATGCCTGTCCAGTTGTCCTTTGATCACCGGGTCATGGACGGTTCCCAACCGACCATCTTTTTAGATAAATTTGCAAATTTGATCGAGGATCCCAACCTGATTTGGACATTCTAAACTCTGCATCGTGAAAATGGCCTCGTTGCTGTTCAATCGCGCATGGATGATCATCGGCTTTAGTGGACAAAAATACCGGAACCGCACAGGTATGAAAGTCTTACCAACATAAGGCAGCCGCAACGGAAAGTCGACAATGATTATGGGTTGACCGCATTGGGTATGTAACTGCTTAATAAGTCAAATAGAGGAGGATTGCTAATGTACGATGTCATCATTATCGGGGCCGGTCCTGGGGGATATGTAGCCGCCATCCGCGCAGCTCAATTGGGGTTAAAAACCTGTGTCATTGAAAAAGAAAAACCCGGAGGAGTGTGCCTGAATTGGGGGTGTATTCCCAGCAAAAATCTCATCGATCAGGCTGATACGTTTTTATCTCTGCCGGAGCTCACGAAAATGGGGCTGAAGATCGATACAAAGGGGTTTGATTACAGCCGTGTTCAGAAGAAATCGAGAGTGGCCGTCACCCGTTTAGTCAAAGGAGTCGAATTTCTGTTGAAAAAAAATAAGGTTGAAACCATTAAAGGCACAGCGCACATCACCACGAAAAACAGCGTCAAGTTAGATGATGGTACCGAAGTTCACGGTCGACATCTGGTCGTTGCAACCGGCTCGCGGCCAATGGAAGTTCCGGGTTTTGAGTTTGATGAAAAAGTGGTGTTGTCGTCAACTGGAATTCTATCAATGACCTCCCTTCCAAAAAGTTTAATCATTCTCGGCGGCGGGGCTATCGGATGTGAATTTGCTTACGTCATGACGGCATTCGGCGTTGAGGTGACAATGGTCGAGATGATGGACCATTTGTTGCCGTTTGAGGACGAAGAGACAGTTGCCGTATTGGAGGGTGCATTTAAAAAGATGAAAATCAAGGTGCTGACCGGCACACGGGCGGTTTCCTTGAAAAAAAGTGCTACAAACGTCGAAATCAAGGTTCAAGGGCAAGACGGAAAAGAGCAGACTCTTAAGGCTGACAAGGCGTTATGTGTTTTCGGACGGGCACCCAACACGCAAGATATAGGCTTGGAGAACATCGGCATAGAAACCGAAAAGGGCTACATCACGGTAGGTGATTTCGGTCAGACCAATATTCAAGGTGTTTTTGCCATTGGAGATGTTGTAGCAACCCCGCTTTTAGCGCACGTGGCCTCCCGGGAAGGCGAGATTGCAGTGGAATATATCGCCGGGCAAAAACCGGAGCCGCGCATCTCAATTGATGAAATTCCTTCTGCCATCTATTGCGAACCCCAAGTAGCCAGTTTCGGATTGCGTGAACAGCAGGCAAAGTCAGAAGGTGTTGCCTACAACAAGGCGATCTTTCCTTATCAAGGGGTCGGCAAAGCGGTAGCCGTCGGTAAAACCCAGGGGTTGGTGAAGATTTTGACCGATCCGGAAAGTGATGAGATTTTGGGGGCACATATTGTTGGTCATGAGGCCACCGAGTTAATACATGAGTTGTTGCTGGCCAAAATTGGGGAGCTGCTACCCGAGGATGTTGGCGTCATGATCCATGCCCATCCAACATTATCCGAACTGAGCTTAGAAGGTATGCGGGCAGTCAAGGGACACGCCATACATATTTGAGGCAAATTGGAGCTGGTGCCCGGCCATTATTTTCGTGCCTAAAAAACAAGAAAATAATCTGTAAGGCACTAAAAATGTTGAAGACAAGCGTTTCTTTACAACTGGAGCGCCTTAAATCAAATTTCGACTGTTTTGTAGAATTTAAACTGCTTCTACTCCCCACCACCAGTCACTCATCTCCTTGGTTTAAGGTGTTCTGCCTTATCTGCTGCAAACAAAATGGTATAAAGGCACACACTTCCAATTAAATAAAGATAACTGAAGGTCAGATTAAGAATAATTCCCAAGTTGGCCGGATTGTAGCACCGATTGTTTTGTTCGGTGAACGATTACTAAGCACTGACCGGTGACAGCTTCTTTGTACACGGAGGACTTCATCTGGGATCCAAGGGTTAGATTTTTCAGCATTAATTGATACATTGTTCAAGAGAAATACAAAGAACGTTCAGAGCAGGGTTTTGCGGGAATGTTAGGCTGGTCTTACAAAGCGATGACCTATCACCTTGGGAGAGGAAAATGAATGACTATAACGGGTATCCGATACTTACGGCAGATGAAGCAGCCAACTTAATTCCCAATGGGACGACCATCGGTTTTTCGGGTTTTTCCCCCGCCGGCGCTGCCAAAGCCCTGCCACCGGCCATCGCACGGCGAGCCAAGGAGCGGCATGCAGCAGGGGAGCCGTATCAAGTCCGTGTGTTTACTGGAGCCAGCACCGGCCCCCATTTTGACGATGCGTTGGCCGAGGCAAATGCCATCAGTTTCAGGGCACCTTACCAATCTTCAATGGCATTGCGGAAACAGATCAATGCCCAGAAAGTCGAATTTGTGGACATGCACCTGTCCCATGTAACCCAGCATGTGTATGAAGGCTTCTATGGTGCCATCGATTTCGCTGTTGTTGAAGCAAGCGAAGTCACCCGTGATGGGCGGGCATTCCTCACCACCTCCATTGGTGTTTCACCAACATATCTCAAAAAGGCGCAAAAAATCATTTTTGAAATCAATCGCCACCACAATCCAAGGTTGCGTGAGATGGCGGACATTGCCTACCTGCCGTCGCCGCCGCATCAGGACTCCATTGCCATTCACGCGCCCATGATCAAAATCGGCTGGCCCTATGCGTCCTTCGATCCGGACAAAGTCATCGGCATTGTTGAAACAGATGAAGAGGACCACGTCAGCGAATTTTCAGAACCCACCGAGACGCATATGGCCATTGCCCGGCATGTGGTGGATTTCGTTCTAGCCGAACTTAAAGCAAGCCCGAGCCCCAATGCACTGCTGCCCTTCCAGTCCGGGGTGGGAAATGTCGCCAACGCCGTTATGTCAGGGCTCGGCAATTCCCCGGACCTGCCGCCGTTTTACATGTATTCCGAGGTGCTTCAGGATGCCCTGATCGACCTGATTGAAAGCGGGAAAATTTTAGGTGCAAGCACCTGCAGCCTAACCCTCACTGAAAGGACGTTGCAGCGGATCTACCAGAATATGGATTTCTTTGCTCCCCGGATCGTCCTGCGACCCCAAGAGCTTTCCAACAATCCCGGCATCGTAAGACGCCTGGGGGTCATTACTATGAACACCGCCCTGGAGTTCGATATTTATGGCAATGTCAATTCCACTCATGTGTGCGGCACGAGGATGATGAACGGTATTGGCGGATCCGGAGACTTTACCCGCAATGCGTATGTTTCCTTTTTTACCTGTCCGTCAACTGCCAAAGGGGGCAAAATCTCTGCGGTGGTACCCATGGCCACACATATTGATCACAGCGAGCATTCTGTGCAGATCGTGGCAACCGAGCAGGGATTGGCGGATCTGCGTGGCCTGGGTCCCATGCAGCGCGCCGAAGCCATCATCAATAATTGCGCCCATCCGGATTATCGTCCTTATTTGAGGGAGTATTTAAAGAGTAGCGAAAAAGGTCATATCCGGCACAACCTGAAGAGGGCATTCGAGCTGCACTGCAACCTGCTTGAGCATGGTGCGATGCTGCCGGAGCTCGTGTGAAAAGGCTTAAACAGCCCTGCTTTTACAAGAGCGTCTTGCCTGTCTCAAGTTAACGGCCATTTTGCCCTCCTTGAAATCTGCAAAAGTCAGAATCAATGATGCTGCGTTAGCTGCTATGCTGTCTCTGCTCTGATGATATGACTCCCTCTTTCTTTCAGAAAACTATACATTGC
>JABDPQ010000509.1 GCA_013042695.1 Desulfobacterales bacterium
GAAGCATTTGCTTGTGGGTTAAGAATACTTGGAGAAGGCCAGCTGTCATTGACGAAGTTTCTGATAATTACCGACGGGCCTGTCGATATTTCAAATTTTAGAGAACTCTGGACTCATATACTGGAACGCGTCAATTGGCAAAGAGATCTTTTTATCTTTGCCAATGTTTCTCAAGATACGCTTGATTACACCGGTCCCTCTGTCAATAAAGGGTCCAAGGCGTTGCTAATGGGGCTAGGGCCAGACAAGATACGGGAATTACCTGATACATTTGCAGGAGTGCTTCCCCGTGGCTGTTGTAATCCTGTCGCTTATATGCCGGGTACCCTTGTCGTCGAGGGTGACTCGTATGAGAGCGACGCAGATCTTGCAGAAAGACTGGCAGAATTTTCTGAGCTTTCCAGATGGCCGGTAATCCTACTTGTTGATAGCAGCAATGAAGCTACCTGCTCGATGCAGGAATTTCTCTGGACCTTTTTCACCCGTTTTGAGCCTGCTGCTGATATTCATGGATCAGCAACATCTGTCCAGCGGTTTCATGTTGGACTCGAACCACCTATCGTCTTCGATTGCCGGATGAAACCCTGGTATACAGAAGTTCTCGAAGTAGATCAACCAACGAGAGAACTGGTTGATGAAAAATTTGATAGAATCATCCCATACAAATGGCGTTGAAAACTCGGCTGAGACTACAAAAATTCCTTGCACAAAGCGGTATTGCCTCGCGGCGTGGTGCCGAAAAGTTGATCAGAGCAGGACGGGTTCGGGTTGACGGGAAGGTCGTTACCGAAATGGGCCACCAAATAGACCCTGAGAGCCAGGTTATCCGCTATGACAACCAAATTGTCTCACCTCAGCAGGAAGAGTTGGTGTATATTCTGCTCAATAAACCAAAAGGATATGTAACGACACTATCAGACCCCCAGGGCAGACCGATTATCTCGGCTCTGCTCAAAGGTATAACTGCGCGTGTTTTTCCCGTTGGCCGGCTTGATTTGGATACAGAAGGAGCCCTTCTTTTGACTAACGACGGCGAGCTTGCTCATAAAATCATGCACCCAAGTTACCAGAATACTAAAACCTACAATGCCTTAGTAAAAGGATCGCCAGCACCTCAAAGAATTAACGAACTCAGACAAGGTATCATGCTCGGGGGTCGAAAAACGGCACCAGCTAAAATAATTCTTAGCAAACAAAAAGAGCAGTTCTCACTTTTCCAAGTGACCATCCATGAAGGCCGTAAGCGCCAGATACGATTAATGTTTCAGGAAATTGGCCACCCTGTGATCAATCTAAAGAGAATTGCCTATGGCAAACTTATGCTTGGTTCACTAAAAACTGGTTCATATCGGTTCCTTAGCAGGAATGAGCTGAAAAAACTGTTTTTATAGATTTTCCTTTACAAACGGCAAAATAGCTGATTAAATCTAAACAGTTATAGGTTTGAGCTTGATCCAGGCGGACCTGCACTCCCACAAGTGTCTGTTTTAGCAAGGAAAACGCAATTAGGGGGTTGCGCGTCTAACAACCTGACTTTATTGTCTATTCAGTTTAGCTGGAGAAAGTGGAGTCAGCGACCATTCAGAGCCCTCTAACGGGGGTCACGAGACCTTTGACGAACAGGAGTAAGGTATGAACAAATCAGAGCTCATTGAGGCATTGGCACAGGATATCAATGTTCCGCACCGAGAAGCAGCCGCCATCACCAACACCGTTATCGATACGATGACCGAGGCCCTGGCCCGTGGAGAGAGTATTGAAATTCGAGGATTTGGCAGTTTTGTTATCAAGAACTACGGTTCATATGAAGGACGGAACCCAAAAACTGGAAAGAAAATAAAGGTCAAACCCAAGAAGCTCCCCTTTTTCAAAGTAGGAAAAGACCTGCGCGAACAGGTCAATAAGAACCGGAGCTAGAAAATTCTCTGGAAAACCGACCCCTTTCAAGTCAAGTAGAAAACAATTTACCTGACTTCTGTTCAGACAATTCTACCAACAAGGTCATACATATGGGCCTCGGTGATTTCTACATCTAGAATGTCACCGGGGCTTGCATTTCCTTCATTTATCAGCACGCAGCCGTCAATCTCTGGGGCCTGATACCTGGTTCTCCCTTCCAAAAGCAGATCTGTTTCTCGGCTCAAACCTTCTATAATTACCGATTCGACTGTCCCGACATATTTCTGTAGCTTCCTGGCGGATATTTTTGACTGGACGTCCAAAACTGTTTCTAGTCGTGCCTGTTTTACTTCTTCAGGTATTTGGTCGTTAAATTTTTCTGCCGGGCATCCCTCTTCGTTGGCATAGGAGAAAACGCCGAGGTGATCAAACTGAACAGCTTCGATAAAATCAACAAGCTGTTGTACATCTGCATCTGTCTCTCCTGGAAAACCAAGAAGAAACGTTGTTCTTAAAGCAATATTCGGGAGTTTATTGCGAAGCTTGTCGATCAGTTGCACGACATCGCCATAACCATATCGACGGTTCATATCTTTGAGAATGTGGTCACTAACATGCTGCAGCGGAATATCTAAATAGGGTACGATTCGGGGCTGCTGGGAGACAAGATCGAGCAACTGATCATTGATTCCAGAGGGATACAGATACATTAACCGTATCCACGAAATAGCAGTCCGGGCCAGAAGCTGTTCAAGTAACTCGACTAATCTCCTTGCGTGGTATACATCCATGCCATATGCGGTAAGATCTTGTGCCACAAGAGATACTTCTTTTACTCCCTGAGCCTCTAATTTCTTTGCCTCAGCCACAAGATCCTCAATACTCCGGCTTCGCAATCGGCCGCGGATGCCTGGAATCAGGCAATAGGAACAGTGATTGTTACACCCTTCCGTAATTTTCAACCAGGCTCGAAAAAATGGTGTTGACAGGCGGCGTGGCATTGCTGCAGTCATAAGAAAAGGTTCAGGAATCACCGTCTTTTCAAAGTCGTCATCTCTGAAGAGTTGATTTAAGGAAAAATGAATATCTTTAACACCCTCGGTGCCAACAAATAGATCGACTTCAGGTATTTCGCTTTCAAGTCTCTTCATATAGCGCTGCACAAGGCAGCCAATAACAGCCAGTTTCTTTCGAGGATCCTGCTGCTTATAGACGGCAAGTTGAAAAATCTCTTCAATGCTCTCCTCAACCGCTGATTGAATAAAACCGCAGGTATTAACAACTAAAAGATTGGCATTCTCTGGCTGTTCAACCCCTTGCCAACCGTTATACTCAAGCTGGCCAAAAACAACTTCTGAATCAACTAGATTTTTGGGACAGCCGAGACTGACCAAATGAAATGTTTTCAATCGCGCATCTCCTTCTCTAATCCAGCGCGGATCAGCGCCCTAATAACTAAGCGGCATTGTTTTTTATACGCTTGTTGACCAAATCCCGGTTTCCAAACAGATCCCCATAATTCATCGGAAACAACGAAAATAGCCGTGATGCTGACACCCCGAAATGCAGCAATTGAACACAATGCGGTAAACTCCATGTCTACGCCAACAACCTTATACTTATCATGCAATCGAGCAAGCTCTGATCTGCTTTCACGATATGGTGCATCTGTTGACCAAATCACCCCTTCCCTGTAATCAATTCTCTGCTCATGTAACACTGCTCTCAATTTGTCTGTTGCCGCCGGGCTGGTATATACGATTCCATCATCTCCGTAATAGTTAGAAACCCCTTCACCAGAGACTCCTGAAGTTGCAAGAATAATGTCACCAATTGAATACGCACGGTCAATAACACCGCAACAGCTGAATAAACAAATTCTCTTTACTCCAAGGACGACTAGTTTTTCCATTACAAGACCTGCGGCAGGGGCACCGAGTGCCGGACCGGCAATGCACAATCGTTCTTCTTTATCCACCAGCAGTGAGGAGTTGTGAAGAAAGTGCTTGCTTACGTCATGACGAGAGAACTCCTGCTCAGCGATCCGTGCTTCGGCTGGATTGACGCAAAACAGCGCCTTTTCAGGAAGATAATGCTCACTTCGTCCTTTCCGCGGATGAATGAGAATATCAGGGTCTTTGCTGTGCATGGGGCCATGAGCGGTTAACTGTTAGCGGCTTTTGTAATATCAATGTCAGACGTCAGAAGTCAGTATTTTAAATGCAAAGTATTCAGAAGTCAGGAGTCAGTATTTTAAATGCAAAGTATTCAGGAGAAAACATATTTTAAGTGTTATTCTGGCTACTGACTCCTGAATCCTGACTCCTGAATACTGACTCCTGTCTCCTGTCTCCTGAATACTGTCTTCTGAATACTGCCTTTTCTTTTAAACCCAAAAAGGCCGCAGATGAAAAGATCTGCAGCCTTTTTGTCCACCTCTAAGTGGACACTTAAAAGAACTCCCTGCTACATAAGTGGATTTGCGTAAAGCAGGATCAGGGAAATAACGAGTCCATAAATAGCAATTGATTCAGCAAGCGCCATACCAAGAATCATGAATACCATGAGTTTCGGCTGTATTTCAGGGTTACGAGCAAGACCCGTGGTTGCTCCCTGGCCAACCAAACCGATTCCAATGCCTGCTCCCAGTCCGGCAAGACCGATGGAAAGAGCAGCACCTACACAAATCAATGCTAATTGCAGATTACCTTCCATTTTTTTCTCCTTGTAAATTAATGTTTTATTTGGCCTTCTTCCTTTGTATTTAACTAAGCAGCAGAGTGGTACATCCACCGATGCTGATTAATGCGCATGCTCCTGAGCCTGTCCAAAATAGACGACAGTGAGCAGGACGAATACCATTGCCTGTACCAGTGAAACCAAAACACCAAGCATCATAATCGGCAATGGGGCAAAAAAAGCACCGGCAAGCATGAAGAGAATACCGAGCAGCGTCTCCTTGGCCATGATATTGCCAAAAAGACGAATAGACAGAGATAGTAATCGAGCTAAGTTACTAATGAGTTCAATGGGTAACATCAATGGAATGAGCCACCACATCGGTCCAATAAAGTGCTTATAATAGTTTACGCCATGTTCACGAAACCCAATAAAATGATGGGTTACCCAGACAAGGATGGTCAAAGCCAGGGTGGTGTTGATGCTGGATGTCGGAGACATGAATCCTGGAATCAGGCCAATCAAGTTTGCAACTGCAATGTATAGCGCGAAGGTGGCAAGCATGGGGAAAAACTGATCAGTCAATTTCCTGCCCATATTGTCGACAAAGAAATCATCCATTCCGCCTATAACCAGTTCCCAGAAATTCTGACCTTTACCTGGCACCATTTCAAGATTACTCAAAGTCAACTTGGCGACAATAAAAAGAAAAGCCATGACCAGCCAGGTATAGGTCATGTAAGGAGCACAAAGTTGTTCCAGAAAACCATGCCCAACCGGTCCATGGGGCACTGGCAGCCCAAGTTTCTCCAGAATAATGGAAATAAACAATATCGGATGTTCCATAATCCCCTTTTACCTCCTGCTGAAGTAGTATCTCCAGACCGCACCAAAGGCGGTGAGGGTGACGGTGAATACTACCGTTGTCAGCCCCAGAATCAACCCGAAAACATTGACCCCACTGCCTTTTATCAAAAAAAGCAGAACAAGTCCTATCAGGAAGATCCGAAACCAGAATTTTAAAATAAAACCCTTTTTACTTTTTTTACCGCTATTGACTCCTTCCAACTGATACTGGACAGCAGAGAGTGAGTCTATGAAAGCAACCACATCCCGGTGAGACAGCCAGAAGCTCACAATGGATATACTCCCTCCTGCCATAACTCCCCAGGCAAAAGACCATGAACTGATAATCCATGACCCAAGCACGAGAAAAAGCAGATACACCCAGCTCATGGCCAGCATTCTTTTCAGGGACAGTAACTCTTCCACCGTTTATTCATCTGAGCCACTTGCAAAACGCCCTTTTCGTTCAACCTCTACGTTATGCTTAAATTTTTATTCTCGGAATATCAATTATATGCCTGCGGTAAAAAATTTTCGCATGCCTTGACTTTGAACGAAAATCATCATTTTGCAAAAGGCTCATCTTTGTCTGTTTTATCTTCCATCTGCTTGCTGCTGCGCCAGAGGATATCAAACAGACTTTTAAAACCGGCGGCAATCCCGAAAGCCAGCCCAATAAAGGTAAACCAGGGAGCTGTTCGACCATCAAACACCTTTTGGTCGAGATATATGCCAGCTCCCAAGCCAATAAATATTGCGGCGACAAATGTAATGCCAATATGGCCATAATGTCCGAGAAGAAACATCATCTCTTTCTTAAAATCGGACATCTCAATCACCACGTTTTTTTACTGACATACGCTCTACTAATATAGAAGGGTTTGGTAGCACGCCTCCCTTTCAAAGTCAATGGATTTTTTACTTTTCCGCCATTTTTTTGAATGACCATTCAGTCATTTTTCCCAGTTTTTCTATATCATTCAGACTGTGTGCAGCAGAAACAAATGCGACCTCAAATTGGGATGGTGCGAGGTAGATTCCCCGGGACAACATGTTACGAAAATGTTCACCATAACGAGAGGTATCCGCCGTCATTGCCGAGTCAAAATCGGTAACAGGCTGATTGGTAAAAAAGCAGGTCATCAAAGAGCCAATGCTGTTGATCTGAGTATCGATACCCGTTCTCTGCCCCACGGTCTTAAGCATAGCAACACAATCAGCAGCTTTGGAGTTTAGATCGTCATAAAAATTCGCGGCCTGCAATAGCTTTAGTGCGGCAATTCCTGCCGACATTGCCAGCGGGTTGCCAGAAAGCGTTCCCGCTTGATAGACCGGCCCATCAGGGGCGATGTGATTCATGATAGCAGCGCTGCCGCCATAAGCCCCTACCGGCAATCCGCCTCCGATAATTTTACCAAGGCAGGTAAGATCAGGCTTAACTCCAAAGAACTCCTGTGCCCCGCCATAGGAAAGTCGAAAACCGGTTATTACCTCGTCAAAAATGAGCACGATACCGAGTTCTTCGGTGAGTGCTCGCAATTGTTCAAGAAAACCTTTTTGAGGGGTGATACATCCCATGTTACCGGCCACCGGTTCAATGATCACACAGCCGATGTCAAGCGTATCGTCACGAAGCGTCTTCTCCAGAATTTCGGGGGCATTATAGGGAATGGATATGGTATTTCTGACGATATCTTCAGGAACACCAGGGCTGCCAGGAATGCCCAAAGTAACAACACCGGAGCCGGCCTTTACCAGGAAGGAATCGGCATGGCCGTGATAACAGCCATCGAATTTAAGTACGACATCGCGACCGGTGTAGCCGCGGGCAAGACGAATTGCACTCATGGCTGCCTCGGTGCCTGAGTTGACAAATCGTACTTTTTCTATTGATGGGATTGCTTCTACAACCATATCTGCAAGTGTTATTTCTGTTGGAGTCGGTGCACCAAAGCTGGTTCCAGCCGCAGCACTTTGGCGAATCGCGGCAACAATATGCGGATGAGCATGGCCCATGATCATCGGCCCCCATGAGCAGACAAAGTCGGTATATTCATTTCCATCAACATCAAATATTGACGAACCCACTGCTCTTTCAATAAAGAGCGGTTCACAGCCAACGGACTTGCAAGCCCTAACCGGACTGTTCACACCGCCGGGAATTACCTTTTGAGCACGAGCAAACATTTCTTTTGATCCACTGGTGGCCATTATTTCCTCCTTACCTGAAGTAGAGACTTCTGAAATTGGTCCATAGTGCAATGAAAGGATGTTCCCTCTCATGTTCCCTTTTGGGACCAGACGGAATTCGTGGACTTGTGACTATATCATGGAGATTATTCGGCTGTCAAACCTGATGACGTCGCAATGGCGTCGCCAAAATACTGATTTACTTCGTCGTGAGCCATTTTCCGGCGCTCGACATACCGTATGTATGCCATCACACCAGAAAATGGCTCACTTCTTGTCTATCAACATTTTGGTTTAGCCATCATATTTTGTGTTTATGCCCACTTTCGTATGCCATCGCACCTGAAAATGGTTCACTTCTTGTCTATCTGAATTTGGGCTTGGTCATCATGTTTTATATTTATGGGCACTAGCTGAGTTTTGGCCTAGCCAGCATGTCATATACGTATTTCGAGTTTTGTCAAACCTGTTCTCGCTCTCTTGATCTTTCTTTTTTTCATGCACACTGTAACAGCCATGTTTTAATTTCACTTCTCTGTTGCAAGCCCAACATTTTGCTTGTCAGCGAGTAGTGCAAAAGGTAAAGTGGTAGGATAATTATGCCACTCCACGTACCTGGTAAATATCTGAATAAGATAGACAAATCTAAGTGAAGGAGAACTAAAATGGCAAGTGAAAAAGTCTTGCAGGTCAATGATGCAGATTTTGATGCCACGATCAAATCAGCCCAGCCTACTCTCGTCGACTTCTGGGCGCCCTGGTGCGGACCGTGTAAAGCTATTGGCCCTGTTGTCGAAGAGCTTTCAGATGAATATGAAGGGAAAGTCACCATTGCCAAGATGAATGTTGATGATAACCCCGTAACTCCAGGCAAATTCGGAATTAGAGCCATTCCTACCCTCATTATCTTTAAGGATGGAGAAGTTGTAGACCAAATCACCGGCGCCGTTGGTAAATCTCAGCTCATAGAGTTGATCGACAAGG
>JABDPQ010000512.1 GCA_013042695.1 Desulfobacterales bacterium
GCTTGTCATTGCTGCAAAACTCGCAAGGGCCATCTTTGCTTGCATGGATATACTGCCAGCAGTGCCTGCCAACAGGGTCAAAACCAAACAAATTTATCAAATATTGGTTAGCATACAGTATTTCATGGCTGTCAAAATCGGCAACATAGATGATACCGTCGATGCTTTCAAGCATGCTTGACAGCATCTCATTTGACTGTTTCAGCTGTTCAGCAGTGTTGAGGCGTTCAAGCATCTCAGCACTGAGTCTTCGATTGCTCTCGTCCAGCTCTCTGGTTCGTAGATTTACTTTGTTTTCAAGTTCTGTAAGATGCCTGGCCTGATCCTGATACCTGAAATTCACCTCCTGCCTGACCTTGTTTCTGGTCTTGGCCAGAAAAGTACAAACGGCGAGCGTCGGTATCATCAGAACGGTGCCAAGGATAATCAGAAATGCTCCGTAGTCAGTTTTTTTTTCGGTGAAGTAAATTGCAGGGTATTCGGAGACAATATACCAGTAGGGTGGATCGATACTCGACTCAGCCTGCTGGCTTGGCGCACCATTGACACTGCTCAAGCTTAAAAGGAACTTTTCAGAAAAAGGCCGAACCTCGCCGAAGCTATAAAGGCCGCCGTTTTTCAGGTGATAGCCTTCCCTGTTTTTCTCTATCTCTTCCCAGATTTCAGGAAACTTATCCCTAAAAGCTGTAGCGTTTTCTTTTTTTGTATTTGTTTCTTTTGTTAGCGGTTCATCATCGTCATCCGGATTTATCAGGTAGTTGCCTTGCGCGTTAATCAGGAAAAGACGGCCACTTGTTTGAGAAGTGATCTGAGATAGTGCATCAAGTAATCCAGCAGCTCTGTAACTGATAATTATCACCTCGGACGATAGCTTCTCCTCTTTCTTGACCACGGTGGCAAATCGCATCACGGGCATTGGCGGTGCGTCGGTACTCGTTCTGCTGGCACCAGGCTCCAGAGGGGAGACATAGATGGTACCGTGCGGCTGACTGAGAATGTCTCCAAGGTCGGAAGGCGCATTTTTACCATTGATATGCTCCTGCCGGCTTTTTTCTACCAGGACTGAACTGCTATTTTTATGGTGGAAGGCACGAATTAATTCTTTGCCATAGATGTCAAAGAGCTGCACCTGCCGATATTCAGGTCTCTGAATCATCAGATTTTTAAACAATGTTGCTATTGCAGATTCTTTTGATAGAGTTAATTCTTGCGAAGACTCATTAAATCCGCCGCTGTTTACAAGCAGACTTAAATCGGCAACGACAGTGTCAAATTGGTCGTGAAGCATTTCTCGTGCAGAATGGAGAAGAAATGCCTGCTGCTGAATCGTTTCTTCTTTGAGCTTCCGCATTCTATCAACAAACAACACCCCCACTACCAGCGCGATTACCAGTGACGGCCAGACCATCAAGCCAAGAACCTGATAAAAAAGCGTGCTCTTGGCCTTTGGCTCAGCACTATTTCGGGGATCTTCTTCCGGCATCTTGCCTAACTATCAAGACCGTTGATTAATGGGTGAGGGAACCATGAAGATTCAAAGAGTTACCTTCCAGTTCCCTTCTGAAGAGTATCACAAACGAGTCAGAGAAGTCCACAAACTCCGAACTGGATGCAAACGATAAGAACAGCCCACCAGGAAATCAAATGTGAGCACAGGTTGTGTTAATCCGTGAGCATGTTGCTCTTTTCACCAAAAGCCACCTTCGTAAGATACTATCAGTGGTGAAGAATTATCCCAGCCAATTAAGACGCTATACATCACTCTCTCACCTGCAAACCTACCTCCCTTTCTTGGTGAAGACTGACTGCTCCTCTCATACCAGGCACGTTCTTGACTATTTACTGGCAAATCTCATGTCACAATAATTCACCCAGAATTTCTTAAAATCATTCTTGTGTTTTGGAAGTTTCGTCAGACTCCTCCACATTGAACGCTTATTGAATTTCTTGATTTCCTGGGCCGGCCTGAAAAAAGCCAGCGCGTTATCAACGGATAAAACAAAAGGAGGCTTATTATGTTCTAAATTTATCCAGCTGGCGACGATCGAACCACTTCGGTGGTTACCTTCTATATACAGCTGAGGCTGACCAATGGTGGCAATAAAAATTTCTGAGGCAATTATATCTATAGAATGTTTGTTTTTTATCTTATTCTTGTAATAATTTCTTATGGGAAGGACTTGCTTGGAAAATTTCTCTGTCGTGGCTTTAATGGCTTTTTTATATTCAGCTCGCTGCTCAGCATCGACTCCATAGTGAACCCGGTGATTAATCTCCAGCATATCCGGTCCACCTTTATTTGACAGCAGACTATAATCTTTTTTCTTGATGAAATAATCAATATATTCCCAGGCACTCAGCATGTTCTCCATGAGCTGCGTGTCAAACGGTGTGTCTTTTCTTCCAACTTTGCTCTTCTCGAGTTGATCATCTATCTGCTGCCACTGGGCCAATACCTTTGCATATGATTTTTCGATTTCGTCTAAATTCGGTCTAAATGGCATGTAGCGCTTGCTCTTTCTCAGATAATAATGTGGACTGGCAACATCATTTCTGCGCAGGCTTAGGGCACAGCAAATTGAGTTGTAGCAGCCGAAAAGGTGACCTCCACTCCGGTTTTCGAACAGGTAATTACCCGTTTTTTTGTCAGGGAAATATCCAGATCCTCGCCACGAAGCCCCTGCCATTGTGCCAAATAGTACAAAGATCCTTGTTTCTTAAACTTTTTGGGATGCTTCTTTACGCCACCTTTCCAACTCAACACTGGCAACAAACCTTTTTTAGCCCTTTTAGCCATTTTAGGCTGTTCCTGGCCTAAATGCCGCCCATCTTCCCAGCAGAGTATCAATCCCTTATCCGGACCTCTCCACTTTTCATTTTCAGGAGGGTTCTCTCTTATCGGTTCTTCGATAGAACGATGGATGCGTTTTACCATTGACTGCTCCTACTCATGGTTGATTTATACGGCTAATAGGCATCTGGAATAATAAACATATCTCAAGCTAATTCAAATTTACATTTCTTAAAAACGAGCAATGAGTGAGGCTGAGAAGAGATCTCTTAAAACAGCATTGACTTCCAAATAAGAGCGGTTTAGTTTTGCAAGGTGATAGAGTTTACTAATTATGTTAATTTGAATCACTAAGATTACGTACCTTTAACCTGTTGCCTGTGGAATTATTAAATACACTTCTGACGCTGTAAGATCAGGAAGGGGGGGTGTTATGGCTGTTCATGTTGTAATCAAACGTAAATTCCAGATAAATCAGCCCGAGAAACTCATACCGCTGCTAAGAGAGCTCAGTATTGGAGCACAAGCCCAACCAGGATACATCTCCACTGAAACATTGCAAAGTGTTGAGAGCCCGGAAGAATGTATGGTAATCAGTAAATGGGAGACGACTGATGACTGGGAAAGGTGGTTCACCAGTAAAGAACGAAGAGATATTCAGAATCAAGTCGATAGTTTAATAGGCGAGAGAACGTTCTACGAAGTATTCCAGCCGTTAAGATAAAGCGACGGAGGACGGGGTCAGGCTTGACATTTGGGTATTTTCAAAGAAAAATACCCAAATGTCAAGCC
>JABDPQ010000514.1 GCA_013042695.1 Desulfobacterales bacterium
AAACCTAACAGCCATACCGGCAGTCAGGTGATCGTCAATGGAAAGCCGGTGGCCAACATGGAGGTAAAACAATATCATCAATACAAAGAACAGGCATGGCAGGCAGTAAAAAAGAGCTATGATCAACTTTCTGCAGAATTTGACATAATTATCATGGAGGGTGCTGGATCGCCTGGTGAAATCAATCTGAAACGGCATGATATTGTCAACATGAAGATGGCCAGGTATGCAGGTGCTCCGGTACTCATCGTTGGAGATATTGACCGCGGTGGAGTCTACGCTTCCATGGCAGGAATAATGGACGTGCTTGAAGAATGGGAACGAGCTCTTATTGCCGGTTTTGTCGTCAATAAGTTTCGAGGGGACGAATCTCTTCTCAACGAAGCGCATCAGTTTCTCTTTGAACATACTGGTCGAGACGTATTTGCTGTCGTACCTTATTTAACCGAAATCTCAATACCTGAGGAGGATTCCGTATCACTGAGAGAAGGAAGGTACAACAGTGGCGATAAAACACCGGATCAAGTCGACATTGTGGTTATTGATTTGCCCCATATTTCGAATTTCACCGATATCGATCCTCTCTATATGGAGCCTGATGTTAATGTGAGATTTGTCAAAGATGCCAATGATCTTGGCAAACCAGATGCCGTTATCATCCCAGGTTCAAAAAATGTCGGCGGAGACCTGAAAACAATCAAAGAGCGAGGTCTTTATCAGGCGCTTCCCAGGCTTGCAGATCAGGGATGCGTCATTGTTGGTATCTGTGGTGGGTATCAGATGCTTGGCCGTAAGATGAGTGACCCGTATAATATCGAGACCGATAATGAATCTATGCAGGGCCTCGGTCTTCTCGATATAGAAACAGTATTACATCCTGAAAAAACATTGCGTAAGCAAGAAGGTACTCATATTAGATCGGGTTTGACTATCTTCGGGTATGAAATTCATCATGGTATTACCGATGCTCGGTTTAATCCCGTTCTGCGTTTTAATGATGGACAAACGTGTGGCAGCCAATCGATGAATGGTTCAATATGGGGAGCATATCTGCACGGTATTTTTGATGATGATTGGTTCAGAAGATGGTTTATCGATGATCTGCGCGAAAAGAAAAATCTTCCGAAAAAAGCACAGGTGCTGGCACCGTATGACCTTGAAAAAAGCCTAGATGAATTAGCTGATGTGGTCAGATCCTGCTTTGATATGAATAAAATGTATCGTCTTCTCAATTTATAGATTTGAGCCAGTGAGTCTTTCTATACAGCTCATCCTTGCCCTGATTCTCGATGTAATCATTGGAGACCCACGCTGGTTTCCGCATCCGGTCAGGATCATTGGTAAATTGTGTCACTGGCTGGAAAAAATATTCTGGAGGCCAATACACCCCGTTGGCCAGAAATTGTCCGGTGCTGCTGTCTTTGCCATCGTCACGAGTGTGACTGGGCTGGTTACCTGGGGGAGCTTGACGGCCTTGGATGGCCTTCAAACGATGGTTTTGACAGTTGCTGCACTGCTGGTATTGTATCTCAGTATCGCCGGCGGTGATCTGGTGCGCCATAGCAAAAACGTTTATCAGACATTACAATCAAATGACATTTATCGAGCACGTAATGCAGTTGCACTGCTGGTAGGCCGGGATACCGATACAATGGATCGAACAACCATTTCCAAGGCATGTGTTGAATCCGTATCAGAAAATCTCGTTGATGGCATTACTGCACCTCTGTTTTGGGCCATACTCTTTGCCTTTGGCGCTGCTGTTTTCTCGTCGCCTCCCATGATTGGTGCAGCCACTGGGGCTATGATGTACAAAGCAATCAATACCATGGATTCAATGTTTGGCTACAAGAACAAACGATATATCGATTTTGGCTATGTTCCTGCTGTAGTGGATGACCTGTTTAACTTTTTACCTGCCCGCATTACAGGCGTTTGTATCATTTCTGCTGCATATCTTCTTGGCTATGACAGCAGACAGGCAGTACGCATATTTTTTCAGGATCGACTGAAAAGTACGAGCCCCAACAGTGGCCACCCGGAGTCTGCTGTTGCTGGAGCTCTTGGAATTCAATTGGGTGGGCCCGCATCTTACTTTGGAGAACTCATTGAAAAACCAGTTATTGGCCACGGTCTTAGGCCTCCAAATGCAGCGGACATTCTCAAATGCAACCGGCTTGTCATTTCGTCTGCGTTTATATTCCTGTTGTCGTCTTGTGTGGTCATCGTACTTTTTCTTAAATGATTCATGATGAAAAAACCTGCATTTCTCATTGCTGCTGCAAAAAGTGGTGGCGGTAAAACGACACTCACCATGGGTATAATGGCCGCCCTCATTCGGCGCGGCTATGATGTTCAACCATTTAAATGCGGACCTGATTTTATTGACCCGACCCTGCACAAACTGGTGACCGGGAATATTTCATATAATCTTGATCTTAAGATGATGGGAAATGAGTGCTGCAAACAAACGTTTCATGAAAAAGGGCGCACCCATGATGTCCTTGTTATTGAAGGGGTAATGGGATTATTCGACGGAGGGGTGGCAAGTAGCGCGGAGCTTGCAAAAACTCTAGACATTTCAGTTGTTATCGTTATAGATGCTCAGTCAAGCGCGGAAAGCGCGGTTGCCGTGCTTAAGGGTTTTGAAGTATTCGACCCGAGCATCACCTTAGCAGGAGTGATATTCAATAAAATCGGTTCCGAGCGCCATCGCCGGCTGATTTACGATGCTGTGCTTACCAATTCTTCAGTACCGGTTTTGGGTTTTATGCCGCGTGATGCCCAATTTTCGATTCCTGAGCGACATCTCGGTCTTTTCATGGGAGATGAGCGCCCTCTTAGCAATGAATCTATTAATCAATTAGCTGCTGCGGTTGAGCAGCATCTTGACCTTGAGACGATGCTCAAGAGCAAAGTGAGCCTCTCAGCACCAG
>JABDPQ010000516.1 GCA_013042695.1 Desulfobacterales bacterium
AGCTGAAAACACTCCCCAATCTCGTATAAGGGGCAGTTATTATCTTCAATAATTTCAAAAGCAGCAGAAAACGATTTCATACAAAAAAAATTTATTTTTGCAAAAGAACGGGAAAACCGCATATCAAATTGAGTATACATAACTATACCTACTGCTTCGCCAATGGCCAAATTTATTTATTGTCATGTTTCATATTCCCATTGAGATGAAAAAAGAGTAATTTGCTGGGGGGGTAATGAGCATCTCTGTCCGTTTGCAACGTTTTTGATCTATTCGGTATTTTTTTTTTGTGTTGTATTAAGAAGTTGATATAATATTGTAACTAGTGCAAATCCCCATAAAATAAATTACCGGCAAACCTTTATGGCAACCGCAACCAAGCAGCTCGAAGCCATTCAGCAGGAAATATCCGAGAGGTTCAATCAAAGCAGCAGCATTACTGTTTCTGCCTTGGAGGGAGATCCTCCCGAGAAATATGAAGTCACCTACCATATTTCCGGAGCATACCGGGACGAATCGGGAAAAATTCAGCAGAAAGATTCTCACTCAATTACTATCAGTATTCCCTTTGGCTTTCCGCATTTTCCGCCGAGTTGCAAACCCACAAGTGATATTTTCCATCCTGATTTTGACCCAGCTGCCATCTGCATAGGCGATTTCTGGGAGAAAGACCGCTCGATCTCTGATCTCATTATTCATATCGGACAGATGATTTCGGGATCTATTTTTTCCACCAGCAACGCTTTCAATGAAGAGGCGCTTACCTGGTACAAAAATAACCGCTCCCAACTGCCATTCGACAGCACTGATTTAACGGTGGCCACAAGCACGACCGATGCAGACATACCTGATTCACCCATAACCCAAGAAGAAGATGAAGATATCACGCTACTTCTTGATGATATCGAAGATGATGCGGCCCTTGATGATATCACCCTGGAATCAATTCCTGGTGAACCAGAAAGTTCACCTACCGGTTTCAGGCTCGCTGATGAAAGTGAGACAGACTCAAGCGAATTGTCAATGGACACCCTTGATGAGAGTTTCCTCGATAGCGATTTTGATTTTCTTGATGATGAGAAAAAAGAAGAACCGAAGACTGGCGACCTCGTGCCACCCGGTCAGGACCTCAATACACTGTCAGCGCCTGCAAACAATGGTTTTGACCCGGATCGCTACAAGCTCATGGCTAAACAAAAACGTTTCTATGAGCTGGACAGCGAACTGGCTTCTCTGTCAGGTGATCAGGTGTTTGATGAACGTGATCATCTCGCTCAGCAAGCAGCGTCAGCCCTCAAGGAAGCACGGGAGGCATATGATTCCGGTACGGAGTTTGAGCACCAAGGAAATCCCGGCAAAGCCTTAGAGGCTTTTCAACGAGTGGAAGGGATCGTTTCGGATTATCCTGGGCTCGATGAGGATATCGAGCGTACAGCTCAGGCCAAAGAACTGCTTGGCGATTGGGCCGATGCTCCATCTGATATAAATGAGGGTTTTACTGCTTCAACAGAAGAGCCATTAGATGAAGAACTTCCACCACCTGAACCAGATGATTCGGTTAAAAAACCCGATTCCAGAACCTTTTTTGAACAAACTGCACGCCAGACTTCGCGACTCATTCCTTTTGCATTAGGTATTGTAGCTGTTCTCGTTATCTCTACAGCTGGCATTTATTACTACCTCAGTACGTCCCAACTCAAACAAGCAGAAACAAAATTTGCAGAATGTCAAAGCGTTCTTGAACAAAACCGTTTTTCTGAAGCTGAGAGACAGTGTGAAGTTGCCCTGGATCTGGCAAAACAGGTCCAAGTTTTTAAAGGAGGTGCACGGGACGGCCTCATTGAGCAAATCAAAAAAGTTTTAAGCTCAGAGTTGCTTGTTCAGGGACTTGCTGGCAACATCCTGCTTGACGGCAAATATCTGCCCAAGGACATTGCCAAGACAATACGCGCATTTAAACATTTTAAGATCACTGGCGATGATCATTTCGCCAAGCAAGACTGGCAGCAGGCAGCCGCAAACTACAGTCAAGCGCTTACTATTGCCGCCCAAAAAGAAGGTGTGGAAGAACAATTAATTTTTGACGTTACTGAGACGATGAAGACAGCCGAATTCAATGTCTTGCTCAGAGCGGGCACTGAATTCATAGACCGAAAGAAATGGGTACTGGCAACGCAGGAATTAGATAAGGCCTTAGAACTCGTTAAACAGTTGAATATTGAAAATAAAGCCGAGCTCATTGACACAATATCAAAAAAGCTTGCCGAAATCTCCCTGGCAACATCCAAAGAGCAGGGTGACCTTGAATTTGCTGAAGGAAATTGGCAGAAAGCTCTTACCCACTACAAAGAGGCTCTCGCCTCAGTCAGAAGATCATATAAACCAGGTGATCCAACGCTCGAGGAGCTCAAACAGCTCATCGTCAAAGCAGAACTTTATGATACGGTCAATAACGGCAAGGAAGCCTTTACTCGATCAGAATGGGATGAAGCAATAAGTAGCTATGAACAAGCGATCGTATTATTGGAAAGCAACCAGGATATCCTCAAACAGACCAATACCGAAGAAAACAGGAAAAAACTGGCGCGAGTGATGCTCCAGGCATCGGTGATTCGGGATAAGCAGAGTGCAGCCCGGCACTTGAAAGAAAAGCAGTATCTCACTGCCATAGAAAAGCTTCAGTCGATCCTCAGTACCATATCAGACAGCGACTTTCGTGACGAGCTTGAGTTCAAAGCAGTAATCAAAGATACTAAAACGGAAATAAAGAATACTGAAACGGACATGCTGCTTGCGGATAAAATCGCTTATCTTGAAGAGAATTTTAAAAAACTTTTCACCCAGCACTACACGGCTTCCTCACCCGAGTCACTTACCGAGCCAGCAGTTGAATTTGATAAGCGGGTGGGCGATAAACTTATTTTCAAACTGGTCTGCATCGAAGTTGGCCGCGGCAGACCCCTGAGACTGGTGATGAAATATATTCATGATCTTAAAGATGGATCGTGGAGATTCTACAGTGGTAATGATTGACAGGTGACAGATTAGAACGACATCACATTTTATATTTCAATGAAAAAGAAATAAGCCGGTCAGTATACAGAAACTGACCGGTGCACTGTTTGTGGGATATCTCTGTTGAGCCACTTGCAAAACGCCCTTTTCGTTCAACCTCTACGTTATGCTTAAAATTTTATCCTCGGAATATCAATTATATGTCTGCGGCAAAATTTTTCGCATGCCTTGACTTTGAACGAAAATCATCATTTTGCAAAAGGCTCTGTTAGTATTCAATACTAACTGCACTACAAGAGAAATCGGAATTCCCCTTTGCCAAGCAGATTATGAAGATGAAGAATTCCGACCATTCTGTCTTGATCGTCGGTAACCGGAAGGACGGTTATCTCGTGGCGCTGCATAATACTCAAGGCATCAACTGCCTGCTTGGCAAAATTAATCTTGACCGGCTTCTTGGTCATGACGTCACGCACTCTCGTTAGCTCTAGATCGAGATTATCTGATACATATCTTCTGACATCACCATCTGTTACAATTCCATCTACATGCTGGGCACCTACAACCAGAACGGCACCAAGATTTTTCTCATTGAGTTCCTTTACCGCCTCTGCTACTGTTGCGCCATTTTTTACCTGAGGAACGGATGTGCCTGTAAGCATTACCTCCGCCACTTTCACCTTAAGGCGTGATCCAAGACTTCCGGCGGGATGGTTTTTTCGAAAATCTGCGGCCTGAAAATGTTTGCGGTTCATCAGTACGACTGCAAGTGCATCCCCAAGCGCTAATACTGCAGTAGTGCTTGCCGTGGGCGCCAGACCAAGCGAACAGGCCTCCTGAGGAACTGAGACATCGAGGACGACATCAGCGGCATCTCCCAAGGTAGATTTTGGGGTCCCGGTCATGGCAATAACAGACTGGCAACGCGTCCTTAAACTTCCCAACAAGTTATTGAGCTCTTCTGTCTCACCCGAGTAGGAAATAGCGATAACCACATCGGTGGCATGCACCATCCCAAGATCACCGTGCATTGCTTCAACCGGGTGCAGGAAGAATGAAGCGGTACCGGTACTATTCAAGGTGGCCGAGATTTTCTGCCCGATGATACCCGATTTACCGATGCCGGTGATGATCAACCGGCTTGGACATGTAAGAATCAACTCGACGGCTTTAAGAAAATTCGTACCAATACGCTGGCGAACTGCCGCTAGGCCCTGTTCTTCAATTAATAGTACTTCTCGTGCTTCTTCTATAGACATGTTTGAAATGAGTTCTGATGCATTTGGTATGGTTAGCGGTTAGCGGTTAGGGTTAGCGGTTAAAAACAAAGTAGTTTATGTCGTAGAAATCAAGGTAATCGTTTTTTTCTCTGCGTTTAAAATCGTATGCGTATAATGGGTGGTCTCGGTTATTATTTTTACTCAAGGCTGCGTGCTCATTGATAAGCGCTGATAATCAAATACGGTACGATCTTTTAGCACCTTTTCATTTGGATGTCACCAATTCCTCTCTTGGTGTATTGCCACCGCAGGAATTTCTCTTGACAATCCCTTGAAAACGGCGTCTATAGGTCACGTCACAATAGTTCGCACTCTTGCCAGATGTGATTTTATAACTATCTTAATCACGTCTAATTATACAAAACGTTAACGGAGTAATCATGTCAAGTTATCTTTTTACCTCAGAATCTGTTTCAGAAGGCCACCCCGACAAAGTTGCCGATCAAATCTCCGATGCAATCCTTGATGCTATTATTACACAAGACACATCCGCCCGCGTTGCCTGTGAAACCCTGGTGACAACCGGGATGGCATTAATAGCCGGGGAAATCACTACTTCTGCCTGGGTGGACATGCCTGATGTCGTCCGTAAAACGATCAGGGAAATCGGCTATAATTCTTCTGATATGGGATTTGATTGGCAATCTTGTGCCATCCTTACTTCAATAGACAAGCAATCTCCCGATATTGCCCAAGGTGTTGATGAAGGCAGTGGACTCGATCTTGATCAAGGTGCTGGGGACCAGGGGTTAATGTTTGGCTATGCCTGCAGCGATACCCCCGTCTATATGCCAATGCCGATTTATTATGCCCATCGACTTACAAAACGTCAGTCTGAAGTACGAAAATCAGGATTACTGCCATGGCTGCGGCCTGATGCCAAAAGTCAGGTGACAATAGAATATGTAGACAACAGGCCAAAACGTATTGAAGCGGTCGTTCTCTCTACCCAGCATGATGCCATTGTCGATTATGATGATTTAAAAGAAGGCGTTATGGAAGAGATCATTAAACCCGTTTTACCTGTTGATATGCTGGATGACAATACAACCTTTCTGATTAACCCTACCGGACGTTTCGTCACCGGAGGCCCTGTTGGAGACTGCGGTGTGACCGGCAGAAAAATTATCGTCGACACCTATGGCGGCAAAGGGTCTCATGGCGGCGGCGCATTTTCCGGTAAAGACCCGTCCAAAGTTGATCGCTCTTCATCCTATATGGGCAGATATATTGCAAAAAATCTCGTGGCTGCAACCATTGCCTCTGAAATTGAAGTACAGATAGCCTATGCTATCGGAATTTCTCAACCTGTTTCAGTAAACATCAACAGTTTTGGCACCGGTAAAATCAGCGATGAAAGGATCAAAGAGCTGGTTACAGCTCACTTTGACCTAAGACCTAAAGCCATTATTCAACACCTCAACCTTTTGCGGCCGATCTATCAAGCAACAGCAGCATATGGTCATTTTGGCCGCAGACGTGAGGATTTTACCTGGGAGAAAATTGATAAAGCCGCTGAGCTTCGTGATGCTGCCAAACTTACCTGATCCGATTTATTAATACTGAAGATCGTATGAGCCACTTGCAAAACGCCCTTTTCGTTCAACCTCTGCGTAATGCTTAAATTTTTATCCTCGGAATATCAATTATATGCCTGTGGTAAAAATTTTTCGCATGCCTTGACTTTGAACGAAATTCATCATTTTGCAAAAGGCTCGTATAACAAAGATTAATGTACACATGACAAGGAACCTTCAATGACTAAGACATTTGCTGATTATAAAGTTGCCGATATCTCTCTTGCCGAATGGGGGAGAAAAGAAATAGCCATTGCCGAGACAGAAATGCCGGGCCTCATGAGTATGCGCGATGAATATCGCTCCTCTCAGCCACTCAAAGGGGCACGCATTGCAGGCTGTCTGCACATGACCATTCAGACTGCCGTATTGATGGAAACCTTGATCGATCTCGGTGCTGAAATTCGCTGGTCGTCATGTAATATCTTTTCCACCCAGGATCATGCAGCAGCAGCCATGGCTGCTGCCAGAATACCAACATATGCCTGGAAAGGAGAAAATGAAGAGGAATTCTGGTGGTGCATTGAGCAAACGATTCTCGGTCCTGACAACTGGCGACCTAACATGATCCTTGATGATGGTGGCGATCTTACCCTTGTCATGCATGAAAAATACTTGGATGAGATGAAAGAGGTTCGTGGTATCAGCGAGGAAACAACGACAGGAGTACATCGCCTCAATGAAATGGCAAAACAATCCAGTCTCATGTGCCCAGCAATCAATGTCAACGATTCCGTAACGAAATCAAAATTTGATAATCTCTATGGTTGCCGTGAATCATTGATTGACGGGATTAAGCGTGCAACTGACGTCATGATAGCTGGCAAAATTGCCGTTGTCGCCGGCTACGGCGATGTTGGAAAAGGCTGTGCTCAAGCACTGGCGGGAATGGGTGCGACCGTTCTGGTTACCGAAATTGATCCAATTTGCGCTTTGCAGGCAGCAATGGAGGGATATCGGGTGGTCACCATGGACGAAGCCGCTTCTGTCGGTAACATTTTCGTCACTTGTACCGGTAATGTGTCTGTCATCACCAGGCAGCACATGGAGCAGATGGTTAATGAGGCCATTGTCTGTAATATTGGCCATTTTGACTCGGAAATTGACATTGCCTCGGTTCGTGATCTTCCCTGGGAAAATATTAAACCTCAGGTGGATCACATCATCTTCCCGAATGGCAAAAAGGTCATTGTACTGGCAGAAGGACGACTGGTGAATCTCGGGTGCGCCACCGGTCACCCAAGTTTTGTCATGAGCAATTCATTCACAAATCAGGTCTTGGCTCAAATCGAGCTCTGGAAAAATTCCGAAAAATACGAAAATAAGGTTTACTTTCTGCCCAAGCAATTAGATGAGATGGTTGCCAGGCTGCACCTCAAGAAAATTGAAGCCAAGCTGACAACGCTTACAAAAGAGCAGGCTGACTATATCGGCGTCGCTGTTGAAGGGCCCTATAAGCCAGAGTATTATCGATATTAAATCACATCCTGAGCCACTTGCAAAACGCCCTTTTCGTTCAACCTCTGCGTTATGCTTTAATTTTTATCCTCGGAATATCAATTATATGCCTGCGGTAAAAATTTTTCGCATGCCTTGACTTTGAACGAAAATCATCGTTTTGCAAAAGGCTCATCCTGCCAAGAATTCAGAGAAGCTTCCCTGTACGTGGCTCTTTTCTAATAAAAAAAAGCGCATAAACCTCTATAGGCCGTGCGCTTTTTTTGCTTAAAAATAATACAACTGCTGAAAGGATTATTTTTCCTCGTCCTGAATACGGGAGGGAATAGCATACATGGTCGTGGAACCGGATGACCAGAACATCAATTTGCCTTCACGTACCAGCTCGTTGGCGACGTTTTTGATCTTACGTGGTTTTGTATCGGGGTCGCACTTGTAGAAGTCTTTTATATACAACTGCGGCTTTGGAGATTTCTCAGCTTTCTCCACAATCTTGGCTTTCAATTCATCATCACTTAACGGCATTTTTTGTTCTCCTCTTGGTGAATTGCAGAAGAAAGCATCAGAGCCCACCCCGTTTAGACGGGATGGGCTCACGCTCAATCACCAACCAGTCAATTATTTGATGTGGCTGGTGAATTTAAATTGAGTGGTTGTACGCCAGGTGTCATAAGCCAGGCGATAATCATCAATGCTCTTTTCAGTGAATGGGATATCACACTTCTCAAAGAAGCTTTCCCAACCAATCCTCTCAGCCCATTCACC
>JABDPQ010000377.1 GCA_013042695.1 Desulfobacterales bacterium
TGGTCCCAGCTTATCCAGTGTCATCAATGCATCAGCTGCTGTAAAAAACGATAAGTATCCCAACTTGCTTTCAGTTGGATTATAGAGGAGATGATTCCTGAAAATAGGGGCTAGATGCTGCCACGCGGAAATAAACTGCTCCCGAACAAAATCTCTCTCAACATTTTGGTCGTTAATCTTAGAAACAAACTCATAACGTGTATCCAGAAGCAAGTCGATTAAAACCTGATGCTCCGCAGCACTAAGTGGCTGCTCAGACAGCAGAGAAACGAGATAGACCAGCAGAGAATCCCATGTTTCCCAGAGCTGTATAATTGTATCCAGTTCTTTATCAGTGAGCATTTCTGGTGGTTCAGACTCTTCTGCACCGCTTACCCCACTCACATCTGCCTGAACGGTGGCAATGAGCCCTTTTTGATTGACACTCAACCCTGCGGGCCTGATTGTACGCAGTAACAATTCTGCATTTGCTTGCGCCTCTTTTTCGAAAAGCGGCAACAAAAAGTTTCTTAAATCTGTTAATGGAGGTGCCAGTTTGACGGAGAACCCCCGCATGTATGAATTTATGACCGGCATGATCCGGTCCCAGATAACATACAGGCTCGTTACCGGTTTTTTCTCCGCAGAGAAGACGGTGGTATTCACTGTTTCAAAGGTCAATTCCCAGGTTTCTTGGTTAAGATGGGGAATTTGGGAAAACTCGATCGATCCTTCCCACTGAAACGGCATAAAACAATTGCCACCCAGTGGGGTGCCCGCATGCAGAAATATCTGTGTTGAGAAATTCACCACACGCTCAACTCCCGAAAATTCGGGTTTGGATAGAATCAAATTTATGCAGCCATCTCCCTCATTAATGAGCTGAGCCGTCTCTCCTGCATCGGTATAGGATGATTGAACCAGCAATGCCTGCAACAACGGATAATCCAAAGTAATGGGTAACTCTATCGTCTCTGCTGCAGAATAGTGCGAAGAAAGTGGTCCAGAGCACAGAACAATGAGAAACAGCAGAAGTCTCTTAGTAACACCATAAGAGATCTGAAGGTACTGCAATCTAGATAATAATAGCATGAATTTCATCCGCATCTGTCTCGTCATTTCCAATTATAGGTGAATCCAACCAGATACTATTTTAAACTTATTTCGAGAATAAACCCTATTAACCTCTTGTTTCTCAACGATAATGCTTTAAACTTTCTCTACTATTAGTTCATATTCAGATTAATAAACATCAGCCCACATAAAGTTATACTCATTTTTATGCCCTTGACGATAAAAGAATAAATTCAGCATAAACTTCCGACAATACATTTCGAAACGGGAGGAAGGTGAAAAATCTATCTTACGGCATGAGAACATGCTGCTGCTTGTTGAGAGTAAATCACCAAAGAGTGGCCTGAACATAACGTAACTAGGGTACTGTATTATACTGGACAATAGGGCAGCAAGGCAGAATTTACCTCCTCATAATGGATCGAGAACAAGAGCATAGTTGGTAGATTAAAACCCATTATTCGTATAATTGTATATTCAATGCAGAATCACTCGAACATTTGATTCACATGGCGGAACACAGATCACAGATCAGCTTCGTTCTGCACAATTCTTTATCTGAGCTTGAAAAGCTGAGTGAGGAGTTGGCAGGGGCAGCTGAGCAGTGGCAGTTGCCGCGCAGAGCAGTCATTGAGATTAATCTTGTTTTAGAAGAACTCTTTACCAATACCGTAATTTATGGCTTTGATGATGACCCAAAACATACCGTTTCAATAACGATGGATCACGACATCGATCATGTACGGATTACCATGTCCGACAAAGGCCAGTCATTTGACCCAACATTACCCGAAGATCCAGCACTGAATATCCCTCTGCAAGAGAGAGGTATTGGCGGTCTTGGCATATTCCTTGTAAGACAATACGTGGACGACCTCACCTACAAAAGAGAGGGAGATAAAAATATTGTAATGTTGACGAAAAAAATAACGTAAATATTCTTTATTGCTCAGCAAGAGAGGACTAAGTTGATGAACATTGATAAGAGAATGGAGAGAGGAGTCGTTATCCTGGCACTTGATGGCCGTCTGGACTCAAATACAGCCCCACTTTTAGAACCAGAGATAGACTGTGTTGACGCAGGCGATGAAGGCCACCATCTCCTGGTGGACTTCAATAATGTAGAATATATTTCCAGTGCTGGCCTGCGAGTAGTTCTCAAAGCAGTCAAAGGTCGACAGGCAAGTCCCAAATCTTTTGCTATCAGCAGTTTACAGGACCATGTCAGAGAAGTCTTTGAGATCTCCGGCTTTGATGCCTATATCACCATCTATCCTGATATAGCACGAGCAATTGAGTCTATTGTTTGATGTACGTTCTGCCAAACAATGCAGACAATATGACGGCTTTGGTATGCTCATGAAAAGAAGATGTCTTTCCACTTATAATGATAATATATTTATCATCTTATAAGAATAATCAGGAGAAGCTCTCTCTCCCTTATAAATCATTATTTATGTACACCACCTTTGATGGTTGGTGCCAGAAATCTGCAAAAAGATAGCATTAAAATAATAGTAGCTGCTATTCAAAGACCGATATTGTCTAATTCACAAAAAGGCGTTTTTCAGTATGGCCAAATCAAACGATCTGCCAGTTTATAAGCGCTCTCTTTTTTCCTGGGTGTTTAGCGGAAAGTTCTCGCTGCAGATCCTCTTGGTTCTCATCATTCTTGTTATTGTTTTTCTGCGGGTCCTCCCACTTGAAATTCAGAAACGTATTGTCAATGACGTCCTGGCACTAGGAAATTTCAGGCTGCTGCTCATCTATTGTTTGATTTATCTTACTGCCGTTCTCTTATCGAGCGCTTTAAAATTTGCCATTAACGGTTTACAAACCCTAATTGGCCAGCGTGCGCTGACTGAAATGCGCAGGGAAATGTATTGTCACATCCTGCGCCTTCCCCTATCATTTTTCCGTAAAACTCAAGCGGGAAGTGTGGTTGCATCCCTTGTCAATGAAGTCGCCGTCTGCGCCGATTTTGTGGGTATGGCCATTGCTGTGCCCCTCAGCAACATTTTAACACTCATCGCTTTTGCAGTGTATCTCATCTGGCTCAATCCACTTTTGGGTGTCACCACGCTCTCTATTTATCCAATTGCCCTTTTCATTGTTCCGCTGGTGCAGAGAGGTGCCAACAAAGCCAATAAGGAGCGGGTTGATGTCTCCAGAAAGATGGCCAGCCAGATTACTGAGTCCATCTCGGGAATAAATGAAGTACATGCCCAAGGCTCCTTTCAAGCTGAAGAGAAAAAATACAACGCCATTATCGAACGCCTTTTACGTATTCGCATCATCTGGTCTCTTTACCGTTACGGCGTAAAAGTAACCAACAATTTATTCGTTGGGCTGGGGCCTGTGATTGTATTGCTACTTGGCGGTTATCTGATGATGCAGGGAAAAACTGAACTGGGTTCAATCGTTGCCTTTCTCTCTGCTCAGGAAAAACTCTATGATCCCTGGAAGGAACTCCTTGAATTCTACCAAGTCTATCAAGATGCTTCAATTCGCTACAAAAAGGTGACCACAGCCTTCGAGGAAGACACAGAGTTCAAACTTTCAAGAGAACAAAAGGTAGAGACGGCAATCAAAGGCAGTATTGCGGCCAAGGATTTAGCATTCGTTACAAGCGATGGGATAAGGCTGCTCGATCAGGTAAATCTCTCGGTTAACGCTGGTGAGCATATTGCTCTTGTCGGCTATTCAGGCTCAGGGAAATCGACCTTGGCAAAATGCATTGGTCAGCTTTATGGCTACACGGAGGGAGAATTACTTCTTGACGGCCATAATGTTTCTGAACTCTCTAAGGAAGAGATCGTCAGCAGTATCGGCTTTATTTCTCAAGATCCTTTTATCTTTTCAGGGACGGTAAATGAGAATCTGCTCTATGCCTCAAGAGCAATAATCGAATACTCTGTAGATGAAGCGGTACCCAGTGAGCCAAGCCTTGACGATAGAATTGCCTCGTTACAGCAAACAGGTCTGTTTGTCGATATACTACGATTTGGACTCAATACTGTCCTTGTGCGCGGCGAACATCCTGGATTGGAGGAAAAATTTCTACGCGTGCGCGGAAATTTCCAGAAGAGTTTTGGTAAAGAGCTGGCTAAACATGTTGAATTTTATAATGATAATAAATATTTATACCATTCTCCAGTCGTCGAAAATTTGATTTTTGGTACGCCAATCAATGGCGAATTTCCCTTTGACACGTTAGCGGAAAACAAGCGTTTTCTTGATTTTCTTGATGACTGCAATTTGAAATTGCCACTTCTTGAAACTGGACATGAGTTGTTAGCACAAACAGTCGATATTCTAGGAGATGTACCTCGGGAAAAGGTTTTCTTTACTCAAACGCCACTAGAACCTCATGAATACGAAACCTACCTTGACCTTGCAAATATTTTGAAAAAGGTTCCAGTCACCCGTTTAGATCCGGAAAGCAACAGGTTATTGCTCCAGCTGTCATTTAGGTTCATCCCGGCTCTGCACAAAATTATTATACTGCAACCACTTTTGGAAAAACTTATTTTAAACGGTCGGCAGGCATTTCGAGACTGGTGCTCCGATGTATCACCCGGGGCGG
>JABDPQ010000529.1 GCA_013042695.1 Desulfobacterales bacterium
CTGGTCTCCTTTAATGATTCATTCGCCACACTAGATATCCGGGTGGGCAGAGTAGTTGAAGTTGAGTATGAAACAAGGACTCATAAGCCAACCTATAAAATGATCATAGATTTTGGTAAATTCGGCAAACGGAAGAGTTACGGCCGTTTTACGCAGCACCCGCCTGAAGAAGTAAAAAATAGGCTCGTACTCGGTGTATTGAATTTTGAGCCCCGACAGATGGGACCTGTCACATCTGAAGTATTAGTTATCGGTGTCCAGTACCCAAAGGCAGAAAGCGGTGAGGCCACATTTGTATCACCGGCAATTGCCGCCAAGATTGGCAGCAAGCTTTTTTAACCTGAGAAGCATGCAAGATGTCGCAAAACATTAGCGTGCGCTCAGCGAGGAACAACCCAAAGAAAAATACTTTACAGCAAAAAAGAGGTCTGTAGAGAATGTTTTTTAAGGGCAGCACCGCGGATTTGGTGATCTGCAGCTCTGCAGCAGACTGTCCATTAGAACTACATATTATTGTTCGATAAATAGAGAGGCTAATGCCATGAGAATACCTCATACTACCTATTTATACTTGCTGACACTCCTTTTTAGTATGGTTGTAATTATTCTTGGTATTTCACCGCTCGACAGGCATGATTGGGCTTTAGAGAATTTCCTGGTAGTAGTTTTCGTTCTCATTCTTGGTTTATCGCATAGAGCATTTCCACTATCCAGGGTTTCGTACAGCCTGATATTTATTTTTTTGTGTCTCCATGAGATTGGTGCGCATTATACCTATGCAAAGGTACCCTATGATCAATTTTTTATGGCTAATTTCGGTTTCAATCTCAACGAATTAATGAGTTGGGAACGCAACCATTTTGATCGACTCGTTCATTTTTCATTCGGTCTTCTTTTGGCTTATCCTATCAGGGAAGTCTATTGCAGGATTGCAGACTCAAAGGGGTTTTGGAGTTATTTTTTCCCCCTGGAGCTGACCATGGCAGCATCCATGATGTTTGAGCTATTTGAATGGGGAGCAGCAGAGCTGTTTGGCGGGGATTTGGGTATTGCTTATCTCGGCACACAGGGCGATATATGGGATGCACATAAAGACATGGCTTTGGCGAGCATAGGGGCATTATTAGCTATGTCCATAGCACTTGTTATAAATCTGTACATTCAAAAAAACTTCAGAGAAGAGTGGAAAGAAAGCCTTTCGATAAAACATAAACAACCTTTAGGAGAAGACGAGATTGTTCGTCGTCTGAAGAAAAAAGAATAATCTGACTGTCCGAGCGGCCTGCAAGACGCTGAAAACCAATACTTGACGATTACTGCACTGAGCCTTGAAAAATGAGTAACTACAAGATATTAATAACGAATGACGATGGCATAGCCTCGCCGGGATTGCAGGCAGCAACCGAGTCTGTGGCGAGTATTGGAGAGATTACCATCGTTGCACCAAGCAATCAGCAAACAGGTATGGGCCGCAGTTTGACCGGAAGTCCACATGCATCATTGGAGCCCGTCCACTACCTCGCTAATGGAGGCACCATTTCAGCCTATCAATGCAAGTGTTCTCCCGCTTTGGTTGTCAGGCACAGCATGAAAACGATATTTAAACACGATAAGCCGGACCTGGTGATATCCGGGATCAACTACGGAGAAAATCTTGGGACCAACGTAACCTGCTCCGGTACCGTTGGAGCCGCATTGGAAGCTTCCTGCTGGGGTATCCCAGCCATTGCCATATCAAAACAAACAGACATTGAATTTCATCGTAGCTATATAGCCCAGGATTGGTCGGTTTGCTCCTATTTCTTGAATTATTTTTCTCATCTGCTCCTGAAACAGGCGATACTTCCAGATGTCGATGTGCTGAAAATCGATATTCCTCATGACGCTACGCCTTCAACACCCTGGAAAATATCGAAACTTGCTAAAACCAGCTACTACTCAAGAATCATCGAGAAACCAACGATTGCAAGTAAAATAGATGACGGCAAGACAGAAATTCGTTTCGACAGGCAGAACCTTGATCCCGAAACCGACATCTATGTGCTGGCTGTTGACAAGATGGTTTCAGTTACCCCACTGAGCGTAGATTTAACCTCCAGAGTCAATTTTTCGCAGCTTGAAACCATGCTGAGCAAGTGAAATGACTGTAATAGCACAAGCGGCAGTCAATTTTTACGAAGTGATATAAGCTCGTTCCGATCAATCCTACCA
>JABDPQ010000379.1 GCA_013042695.1 Desulfobacterales bacterium
TGGCACCGCTCTCGTTACGTCGACCACCGTAGATAAATTTACCTTCTTTGGCCCAGTCACCCATGGTTTGAATGTGCTTGGCCTGAATCGGCCCGTTGAAACTCAGTTGCGTGTCCAGCCCACCAAAACCGTTTTCTTTGGAGGCAAATGGAACATTGTGATAGGCGGAAAAATTTTCGAGGTGCACCCAACTCTGCCAGGCAGTGGTCAAGGGACACTCGCTGCCGCCAGCTTTTAATTTGTCCAGCGCACTTCCAACTTTGGTCCAGGTTGACAGATCCATATCCGGGTCCAGACCCGCTTTTTTAAAAGCATCTCGATTGACATAAATAACAGGTGTAGATGAATTATACGGTAGGGAAAGCATACGGCCATCAGTCGTGGTGTAATATCCTTTAACCGCTGCAATGTAGGTGGATTGATCAAATTTTGATCCCGCCTCCGCCATCACTTCATATACTGGCTTGATGGCACCTGTGGCAGCCATCATGGTGGCGGTGCCTACCTCAAAAACCTGGAGAATATCCGGCTGCTGCCCTGCCCGAAATGCGGCAATACCGGCATTGAGTGTTTCCGAGTAATTCCCTTTATTGGTTGCCAAAACCTCGTAATCGGCTTGAGAGTTATTAAAAGTGTCTACTTGCTCCTGGAGCAACTCCCCCAAGCGGCCGGTAAAAGCATGCCAGAAATCGATTTGGGTAGCTGCCATGGAAGGTGCCGAGGTCAAAATAAAACCGGCAAAGAGGGTTACAACTGAAGTTCGTTTGATCATATCAGTCTCCTTTTTGTTGTGATGATAATAAATGCTGCGGCTTGCCAGGACAACAACACAAAGAATCTAGAATCCTAACAATTTTAAAAGACGATACTTAAGAGGCTATGCAGGTACTTCCAAAAAAAGTCAACAAAATTTTGACAGTCTGTTAATCAAACAAATCCTAACTAAATAATGACTTGGATGCAACATCTTTCCTCACCATTACTTTTATAATTCCACCAAGCGGTAGAATGCCTCCAGGCGATGTTCAAATCTTTTCCTTCGTCCAACTCAAAAGCTGTGAACACGACAAATCTAACCAAATCACCCTCGTCTTTTAGACGGGGTGCTTTAGTTTCTGTGTTTTTTTTACTGAGCCTGCAATTCCCCCTGCAGTTTCCGGGCGATTGTGCCTGGCAGACCAGCTCTTCTGGCCAGAAGACTGTATGCAACTGGAACCACAAAAAGAGTGAAGAAGGTTGCCGACAATATTCCCGCCAAAACGACAACGCCGATAACCATCCGCGTTTCCGCTCCGGCTCCCGAGGAGAAGATCAGTGGCAGCGCTCCTGCCGCAGTAGTAATAGCAGTCATGACGATGGGCCGCAATCGCACTTCCGCTGCATACAGAACGGCCCGATAAAAGGACATCCGCTGATCTCGCATCTGATTAGTGAACTCTACGATGAGTATGCCGTTTTTGGTCGCCATGCCAATGAGCATGACCAACCCGATCTGGCTGTATAAATTGAGTGTATTCCCAGTAAGATAAAGCCCTAGAAGACCACCTGCCATTGCCAAGGGAACAGTAAGCATGATGACGAAAGGATTGATCCAACTCTCAAACTGAGCCGCGAGCACCAGAAACACGACGATTATACCGAGCAGAAACACAAACAGGATTGACTGGGATGAACTCTTATAATCCTGAGATATTCCTTTGTAATCAATGATAACCTGTTCCGGCAGATGTTCACGCGCAAGGTTTTCCATGTACATCAGCGCTTGGCCCAGCGCTAGTCCATCTGCAAGATTGGCCTGCAACGTTATGGCTCTGATCCGGTTATAGCGGTTCAATGAGCTTGAGTCGGCAAACTCCTCAAGAGTAACAAAATTTGCCAGTGGAATCAGCTCACCGCTTCGATCCGAACGCACATAGATGGCCTGCAAGTCGTTTGGAGTTCGCTGGGTACTGCGCTCGCCCTCAAGAATGACATCATATTCTTCACCTTCTTCGAGATACGTTGTTACTCTCCTTGATCCGAGCATCGTTTCCAGCGTCCGGCCGATGTTATCGATCGTCACACCGAGCTCAGCTGCTCGCCCATAGTTTATGCTAACCTGGAGCTGCGGTTTGGTTTCCTTGTAATCCCAATCTATACCGAGCAGACCTGGATTATTTTCTTCGATCTTCGCCAACAGGATATCACGCCACTGGGCCAGCTGTTGATATGTACCGCCGCCGATAACAAACTGCAGCGGTTTCTGTATGGATGCACCAAATCCCTGCCGCATCACCGGAAAAGCCCGGACACCAGGCAGTCCTTTTAGTTTGGAACGCACGTCATCCATGATGGCCCATGCTGATCGCCTCTGCTCCCAGCTGTTCAATACGAAAATTACGATCCCGGAGTTGAAGCTTTCTATATTACCAAAACTCCGCGGCGTGCGAACAAGCAATCTGGTAACTTCTTTATTGTCCACAAACACCATAAGTCGCCGCTCAATCTCATCCATGTATTCGCGCATGTAATCATACGTTGCCCCTTCAGGACCGTTGACGAGGACAAAGAACGCTCCGCGGTCTTCTTTTGGCGCATATTCGGTCGGTATCTTGTCAAACAGCCAGATCGAACCACCAATCAGCGACGCTAAAATAATAAGTACTACAGCCGGCCTTCTCAGCGCGCCTTTGAGAGCTCGCCGGTACCGTTTACGGATTCCCCGATAAAAGCGATCAATCTGAGGCACTTTTACCTGGTCGGTCCGCTTTTTCTTCAACAAGACAGAAGCCAGCATCGGTGAGAGACTCAGTGCGACAACACTTGAAAAACAGACTGCTGCAGCCATGGTCAATGCAAACTCTGAAAACAGGCGCCCGACATCTCCCTCGAGAAAGGCAATCGGCACAAAAACCGATACCAGCACCAGCGTTGTTGCAATCACCGCAAATCCGACTTGCCGAGTACCGGCAAAGGCTGCCACCAGAGGTGTCTCTCCTTCCTCATCAATACGCCGGTAAATATTTTCCAAAACCACGATCCCATCATCGACAAGCAGGCCGATTGCCAAAACAAGAGCAAGTAAGGTCAAAAGATTCACCGAAAAACCGAAGACGCTCAAGGCAATAAATGAAGCCATGATGGAAACCGGCACCGTCACTGCTGGCACAACGGTTGCCCGGATGCTGCCGAGGAATAAAAAGATTACCAGCACAACCAGACCGATGGCAATGATTAGCGTTTTATAGACCTCTTTGATCGCGTCCTCAACAAACACGGAGGTATCGTAGCTTTGTCGGATCTGCATACCTTCTGGCAGATTGGAATTAATCCGAATCATTTCTTCTTTGGCACTACGGGCAACATCAATGGTATTCGACGTTGATTGTTTTATGACACCCAAGCCAACCATGGCCACGCCATTGCCACGGAAAAATGTCCTATCCTCCTCTGTACCACGTTCAACCCGAGCGATATCTCCAAGCCTGATGAGGTAGCCGTCACTGCCTTGCTTCAGGGCAAGTCGGGCAAAATCATCTGATGTCCGAAAAGATCGGTTGATCCTCACGGTAAAGCCCCTGGTGGCAGATTCGATTGTACCTGCGGGCACTTCGAGATTATCCGAGCGCAACGCTTGTTCCACATCACTGACTGTCAACCCTCGGGCGGCCATACTGCTGCGGTCAAGCCAGACACGCATGGCATAGTTTTGCCCACCACCAATCCTGACCCGTGAGACACCGTCAAGAATTGAAAATCGGTCAACTAAATAGCGATCCGCGTAATCTGTGAGCTCCGGGACGCTCAACCGATCACTGGTGAGATTAAGCCACATAATGACGTCATCATTGGAATTCTCTTTCTGGATTTCAG
>JABDPQ010000549.1 GCA_013042695.1 Desulfobacterales bacterium
CGGAAAACCCTCTCCCGGAGGGAAGATTTCCGCACACCAATGTAAACGTTTACCAATTCTTAAACCACTGCCCCTATTTTGTCAACGCCAAATATAACATTGCCAATGGTTTTCTTTGAGCTCAAGATATCAGCCTTCAGGGTTTCAGAAGGGGCAAGGTCAACCTCACAAGTATTCTGAAATCATGCATGATAAGATAAGCGCAAATAACGACGAATATTATAAAAATAGACCACTGATTGACGAATCAGGTGATCAGTTCCTAAGCCAGAGTGGAAAGGAAGATTGGGGGCAGTATGTGTTGGATGGAAAGAGCAGAAAAATTTAGAACTGCACCTTCGGAACTCACAACAGCGGGTTCCGGCTGCGCTTCTGTAAAATCACTTCAGCATACAAACAGGCCCTCTGAAAGTCTTCCTATATGATTGTTCCTCCTGAATCCTGTGTAATCCTGCAGAAGCTTTTTTGGTCAAACCCGCGGCAAATTTAAAAGGCACACTTACGAGCAGATGAATGCCCTCCAGTAGATAATTAAATGGATTCAAATCAAAATTGTATTCAAAGTCTGTGTTGAAATCATTTCCTGAAACCGCCACGTATGCGTCATTTAATTTTTGTGTCATTTTAGTACCTTATGCTCGATCAACAAAATAAACTGATGACCTCGAGAGTAATATGATTTGATAATTTGTGTTGCTCTATTTTTACCTTCATCTCAAACGGAACTGCCCTACCTAAATGAGTAGTCGTATATTGAACGCTTTATCGGATATCCGTTCAAACAGAATTTCAAAAGGTGAATAATGATTCTGGTCTCGCCTTTCGTTTGTAGGCTTAAATTATGTCGCCTTATGGCATGGTCAAGGTATTTATTGAGAAGAATTCTCATTCTAGGTTGGTAAATCTTCTTAACAGACCCACACCGTAAACAATTAACATATTGTTATTAATCACTTTATCAAGAATCATTGACATAAATATATTTACCACTTATACTGCGGTAAACGTTTACATTGTTATAATGTTGGGAGAAGCGTGTGTCAAAAATTCATGATGTTGCCAAACGAGCGAATGTATCAATTGCTACTGTTTCACGGGTGGTAAACCCAGGCAGACATAAGGTAAACCCTGAAACCGCAGAGAAAGTCAGGGCGGCTGTTAAAGAGCTGAATTACCGCCCCAATGCGCTCGCACGTGCTCTTCAAATGAAAAAATCGATGACTATCGGGGTCATTATTCCAGATATCTCTAACCACTATTACGCAGAAATAGTAGGAGGAATTCAGGGTGTTGCCGATAAAGCAGGATATAATATCATCCTGCAGAATACCGACAGGGATCCGGACCAGATCGTTAAATCCATTTACCTCCTCAGGGAAAAAATCGTTGACGGAATTATTTTCAGTGGTGGTACGATTAATGGCTATGAACCGTTGTCAGCGCTTAAGGAACTACGTGATCGTGTTGTGGTAATCGGCCGGCATGATGTTGATTTCCCTGCAATAATGGTCGACAACATAGCCGGTGCAACCCTTGCGGTAGAACACTTGATAGAGTTGGGACATTCTCGAATCGGCCTTATAGGCTGGTCCGAGAATTCAACCACGGCAAAGGACCGCCTGAGTGGTTATAAAAATGCTTTGGCTCAGAACAGCTACCCTTACGATCAGTCCCTCATTTGTCAGGGGAGCCTGACGCCAGAAAGTGGATACAATCAGGCAAAGATACTCTTATCACGGGAAAATCGCCCTTCAGCCATATTTGCCGGTAACGATCAAATGGCATTTGGTGCAGTCTATGCAGCTATTGAAATGGGATTGCGTGTTCCGGAAGATCTCGCTGTTATTGGTTTCGACAACATACCGTTGAGTTCTTTTTTTGTACCACCACTTTCCACTATTGCAGTTCCAATGTCTGAGCTGGGATCAGATTCGATGGAAACGTTGATAGGACTGATAGCTGGAGAACAGGTAGCAAGGATAAAACTACACAAGACAAAACTCATTGTCAGAAAATCAACCTTAAGTAAATAACTGGACATAGATGAAGTACGGACTTGATTTTGGAACGAGCAACTCTGATATCTCCTACAACAATGGCAATTCGGTTGAAGTGCTTCCCATCGAACCAACAAGCAGAGCCAAGGAAATTATGGCCAGCCTCTGGTTTTTTGATTATGAGGATGAATTTTGGTCATTTGGAAAAAGTGCATATGAACAATATACGGAGACACTTGGTGAGGGACGATTAATCCAGTCTCTTAAAAAGTATCTTTCCGATCCTACCCTTAAAAACACCTACGTTCACAAAAGAACCGTAGACTTTGATGAACTGGTGATGCTCTTCCTCAAGGAAATGAAAGAGAAGGCGGATCAGTTGACAGGGGAAGATGTGAGGAACATCACGATTGGCAACCCAGTCAATTTTTCAGACAGCGGCAAGAATGATATTGCTTTGCAACGTATTGAAAAAGGGGCCCAAGATGCAGGTTTTTAAAATATATCATTTATGTTTGAACCACTTGCGGCCACCTATTCTTTTAAACAGAGAATTTCCGAACAAGCCAATATATTTACCCTCGATATAGGAGGTGGTACGACTGACATATCAATAGTGAGAATATCCACCGACGACTCCCGTGACGAGGTACTGACGACTCAAGGAATAAAAGTAGGGGGAGTGGACTTTGATGGGAAAATCATAAGGCACAGGCTCCTTCACTATTTCGGAGACGGCCTCACCTATGTTTCTACAAGAATGGATGGCGGAGAATTTCCTAGAGCTCTGTTGTTCCCTTTGACCGATCGATATAAGATCTTCACTCTGGTCAATAGCAGGAAATACCTGGACGACCTGCAAAGATCATTTTACGGTTTGATTGACCCGGATGGTAAAACTAAGGCCCTGGAATATTTAATACATCAGCAGCTTGGTTTGGAGTTGTTTGATGCGGTTGAGTTGGCAAAAATTGAGTTGTCTCATAGTGGGTCTGCCACCATATCATACCGGAAGGGCCCCATTGACATAGAAGAACAACTTACTAGGGAAGATTTCAACAATTACATATCTGATTATACAGACAGGATATCAAATCTAATCCTGTCCTCACTGGCGGCAGCCAAATTGGAACCCGGACATATTGATAAAATCTTGCTCGTTGGCGGGTCATCTAAAATTCCAGCATTTCGAAATATGGTAACCATGTTTTTCCCTGAGGCTGAGATTTTGGGAGTAAACGAAATGACGAGTATAGCACATGGACTTGGTCATACTCAATAACACAGTAACCATAGCTTATCGCCAGGAAAAACAGCTATTATCTCTGCTTGTGCTATGAAGATGCCAGGTGCTGCCACCTTTGCGCCCCAAGCACCTCGGGATTTGCCACATTGAGCGGTTTCTTGCCGCTGAGTACCTCAATGGTCCTGTCTGCGGCGTCGGTCGCCATTCTGATCACGCATTCATTGGTCAAAGCGGCGGAATGAGGTGTAAGTAATACCTTGTCAAGCTTCAGAAGCGGGCTTTTGGGATCGGGCGGCTCATGGTTTTGCACGTCGAGGCCGGCTCCGCCGATAATCTGATGCTCAAGCGCGTCTATTAGTGCATCCTCATCGATGACCGGCCCCCGTGACGTGTTAATGACGATGGCCTCTGACTTCATCAGCTCAAATTCAGCAGTTGACAGTGCGTGATGAGTCTCATCGGTCAGTGGAACGTGCACTGATATGACATCGGACTCTTTGCACAGCTGTTTTTTGTCTACGAAGGCGACCAGATCCGTATATTGGGATTTGATCTCATCGGCAAGGTGGGGATCACAGGCCAGCACCCTCATCTTGAAAACCGATGCACACGCAGTTGCCACCTGAAAACCGATCCGGCCCAGGCCAAGCAGCCCAATGGTTTTACCGTTGAGATCGCGAGACAGGTTCTGGTACCTGATTGAATAGTTATCGTTGCGCACGGCGCGGTCAAGGAGCGGCAGCTGTTTGGCCAGCGAAAGCATCATGGCCAGTACATGTTCGCAGACACTGATGCTGTTAACACCTAGATTCGAAGTGACAATGATCTCATTATCCGTGGCCGCTTCGACATCAACATTGTCAAAGCCTCCGCCGGTACGAGAAATGACCCTGAGATCATCAGCCGCCTCGATCAGTCCACGGGTCATGGTTATCCCGGTTCTTAAAACAACTGCGTGAGCGTTTTTCATGAGCGGCAGGACAGTCTCGGGTGTCGGATTGGGGGCGGTGACGACCGTGTGTCCGGCCTCTTCCAGCCTCCTGACAGCTTCAACCTCGATGGGTTGTGGCAGTAGAACGTTCATTAGTATGTAGGTAGTAAAAGTAGTGAATGTGAATTCTAATTTTTATGCCGCTTACAGGCAACAAGTGCTTCTGAAACGAAATTCACCATCTTTTCGGTGACTCCAGCGAACTGGCGTGCTGTTTCAAGGAGGGCCGGGTGGGTATTAGACTCGGCCGCAGTGTAACCGTCTTCCCAATATGCTCTGGCGAAATAAGGTATATTCAACAGTTTGTCTAGAACATCCTGGGGGACTCGTTCGTGCCTGGAGTCTGAAAGCTCAAGATAAGGTGTCTTGGCGAGAAGATCTCCTATATAGGGTGGAGGGCAGGTGTAAACCACATTCTCGCCGGCAGCCACTGCGTCCATACAGGCTTTGAACTGCGGGTTTATCATTGACGGGGTATTGTTTGTTGATATTCCTTTGGAAGAAAGTATTCGAATTGTTTCATATCCTTCTGCTGTTCCTGGAACCTTGATCATCACATTGGGAGCAATTGCCGCCAGTTCAGCCCCCTGACTGACCATTACCGCGGTATCAAATTTTGAGCGAGGGTCGGTCTGACCGGAAATTATAAGAAATGCTTACAACAACCCGTCAAAAAAGTCGTTCCCTTTGTCATCGACAATGATGAAGGCAGGAAAATCCTTGACCGTAATCATGAAGATTGCTTCCATTCCCAGTTCAGGATACTCAAGCGTCTCGACTTTGGTGATACACTCCTTGCCCAATCTAGCAGCAGGACCGCCAATAGAGCCAAGGTAGAAACCACCATATTTCTGACAGGCCTCGGTCACCTGCCGGGAGCGATTACCCTTGGCCAACATAACCAGGGAACCACCATTTTTCTGGAATTCCGCCACATAGGGATCCATCCTTCCTGCTGATGTGGGTCCGAACGAACCGGAGGCGCAACCGGCAGGAGTCTTGGCCGGTCCGGCATAGTAGATGATGCAATCCTTGACATATTGAGGCAGTCCCTCTCCCCTATCCAGACGCTCTTGGAGCTTGGCGTGGGCGATATCTCTGCCCACAATCATCTTCCCGCTGAGAAGCAGACGAGTCGCTACCGGATATTGTGATAGCTCCTTCCTGATCTCATCCATAGGTCTATCAATATCTATATGGATCTCATCTTCTGCCTGCCCTGTTGTGGTCGGGAGAAACCGTGCGGGCTCAACTTCCATTTTTTCGAGATAAATGCCATCTTTTGTGATTTTGCCCTTTATATTGCGGTCGGCGCTGCAGCTGACACCAAGACCTATGGGGCAGGATGCACCATGGCGCGGCAACCGGAGAACCCTGACGTCAAGACAGAAATTGGGTCCTCCGAACTGGGCACCGAGATTCAGGGATCTTGACATCTCAAGTACCGCTGCCTCCATTTCCACATCTCTGAAGGCCCGGCCATGTTCATTGCCGGATGTCGGCAGATCATCGTAATATTTGGTGGTTGCCATTTTGACGGTTTTCAGGTTGAGTTCCGCAGAAGTACCACCAATGACAAAAGCAAGATGATATGGAGGGCAGGCAGCAGTCCCGAGGCTCTTCATTTTCTCCTTCATGAACTTCATAAGGTTTTCAGGGGTCAGAACCGCTTTGGTCTCCTGGTATAGAAATGTCTTGTTTGCTGATCCTCCACCCTTGGCAACGAACAGGAATGAGTATTCCTCACCCGGTGTCGCGTAAATATCTATCTGGGCGGGCAGGTTGCAACCGGTATTTGTTTCCTCGTACATGGTAAACGGCGAGTTTTGCGAGTAACGGAGGTTGTTTTTCACGTAGGCGTTATAAACCCCCCTGGACAACGCTTCTTCCTCGCAGAAATCCGCCCACACCTGCTGACCTTTCTTGCCCATGATGATGGCCGTACCGGTATCCTGACAGAGCGGAAACTTTCCTTCCGCAGAGATCACCGCATTTCTTACCAGTTCCTCCGCAACATACCTGTCGTTGTCGGAACTTTCAGGGTCCTCAAAGATTTCCGCAAGTTTTTCAAGGTGGGCAGGCCTCAACAGGTGACTTGTATCTCTAAACGCCTGCTCCGCAAGGATGGTCAGTGCCTCAGGGGCAACCGTGAGCATCTCCTTGCCGTCAAATTTTTTCACCGAAATATGATCTCTGGTTAATAGCCTGTACTCGGTTGTATCCTCTCCCAGGGGAAACATCTCCTGATAAACAAATTCTGCCACTTTGAATCTCCTTTTTGAGGGTTGATTTAAAACTATGCGTGATAGTAGGGGCTTTGATTTTTCAACGCCTGTATCAGCCTCCAAAATCATCGCGCATCCTAGCTTGATTTTGTTGATATTTCCATACTTATTGAGATGGTATTTGCCCTTCTGCGCCGGCACCTATCATTGAATATAAAGCAATTACTGCAATGCTCACCGCTGGCTGGAGGGTGCGCCTGGGCGAAATTACCAGAGATTTAGTCAGAGGACAGACGGTAATCGTCAAAGAGGGTTAAAATCTTTTTAAAACGCCTGGAAAAGGTAACTCAAATATCATAAAAAGGCAGAGACACCTTCCGAAAAGAAATATTCGATTGCACGCGTACGGCATAGTAACAATAGTGGTTTTCAAAGTTTTAGCTGAGCTTCAAGGAGTTTTTGATCTGACGGTTCCTGCGAAAACTAGAAATGCAGGCGAAAGATATAAGTGAGGAACATACATCCTGCAAAATCGAAAATCTTCGGTCGGGGCACTTTCAATACAGTAAATGGATAATTAAGGAGAGGGAATGAGAATGATCTATCTGGTGGGTTATAGCGGGTCGACCGAGTCAAAATCTGCTCTATCACTGGCTCGGGACCACGCCGCAGGTTCTGGCGCTCAGGTTATCGTTGTTGCCAGCACGAGAGGAGGATCGAAAGAAACTCCTGAAGAAATCAAGGAGAAAGAGGACAATCTGCTTTATGCGGAAAATTTCCTGAAGGAAAAGAACATCGCTTGCGAATGTTATCAAATTGCGCGTGGAGCGCTGCCTGGGGAAGACCTTGTCAGTTACGCAGAAGAGAACGATGTTGACCAGATTTATGTGGGGATTGAAATAAAATCAAAAACCCAGAAAATCCTTATCAAATCAAATGCACAATATGTCATATTGAATGCACCCTGTCCGGTTGTTACCGTGAATCGCTGATAAGAGGGTGTCTGTTTAAACACGGTTCCAGCTATTTCGAACAACGCTGATATGCATGACGGGAAAAAACTTCTGAGTTATTTTCATTATATTCCCTTATTGTTATGCTAAATTTTTCTTCCTCCTCCAGCGCCCGTAATCAACGTGGCAATGCGTGAAGAACTTGGGGG
>JABDPQ010000550.1 GCA_013042695.1 Desulfobacterales bacterium
CTGGTCACCCGCTGCGGATTGGCACCGGTTCGGTCACACTTGTTGATAAAAGCAATTCGCGGTACCCTATAGCGAGTCATCTGCCGGTTGACAGTTATGGACTGAGACTGAACACCGCCAACGGAGCAGAGAACCAGGATTGCTCCATCCAGCACACGAAGGGCACGCTCAACCTCAATGGTGAAATCAACATGCCCTGGGGTATCGATAATATTGATATCCAGGTTTTTCCAGGAGCAATAGGTGGCCGCAGACTGAATGGTGATGCCCCGTTCCTTTTCCAGCTCCATGGAATCCATTTTGGCGCCTACGCCATCTTTACCGCGAACCTCATGTATCGCATGAATTCTGTCTGTGTAAAACAGTATGCGCTCCGTCAGGGTCGTTTTACCTGAATCGATATGGGCGCTGATCCCTATATTGCGTACACTAGTTAAATCTTTCATCATGGCTGTTATCCTTTACCACTTACCTACAAACCGATCCGACGAACCGGCCCTTGATTGGTTCTTCAAGGTAAAATAAAAAAGTAAGGAGCTACAAGTCTCTGTAACCCCTTACCTTGAATAAGTAATCAAATTGTTAAAAACCTGGAGTTCCAGGAATTTTCAACCGTTATACCAACAACTACTAGCAAATATACACTTTAGCTATTAGCAAAACACACTAAAATAACATTAAATAGAAAAGCATGCAAATATTTTCGAAATTTTCTTGATTGAGCTGCACACCGGGGCAAAACATAAAGCAGGAGGAAAATGACGATCTAAAAAACTCGTTACATATGATGATGACATTCGGGAGAAAGAAGAGTCACTCAAACCCGTGAACCTCAGCCAGGCAGACTCAGGCTCACGGTATAGCAGTAAGCGTCTTAATGCCCCCCACTGCCAAAGATTCCTGTGGCGGCAGCGGAAAGAACAATGACCTCAAGTATTGCCAGCACGGCAAAAATTTTGTCATCATTTTTTAGTAAAGTTGGAATAATAGCGATGTAACAAATGATTGAAACACCGGCAAGAAAAGCAATGCCAATGAAATTGAGAAAATCGCTATAAGCAAGCATTCCCAGCCAGGCCCAGCCAGCAGGAATATCAAGTTCATGCAGGTAGTCGTTGACGCCGAGTGACCAATAATTGGATAGCTTATCCAATGGCACATACGGACTGACGATACCAAATACATAGAGGAAGAAAGTTATCAGAAGTATCAGAAGTCCAGCCAACATGCCTTTATTCAATATATTTGCATAAAGAAGTTGTTCCGGACTTGCACCTATTTTACTATCCTGGCTCATATCATATCTCCTATTCACTCATTATAGTCAGCGTAGCCTAAAAACCCAAGCCTTTTGAAAGTGCCTTAAGGCCGGCAAATGCCAGAATTCCGATAACCATCCAGCGGATAAATGTTGGTTTTACTACTCTTAGTATGCGCACACCGACAAAAGATCCGAGCATGATTCCGACAAGAGAAGGTACCACCATCATCGGAATGACACAGCCATTATTCATATATATCCAGGCAGCGGAAGTATCAGTAATCGAGAGTAGGAATTTAGATGTGGCAACACTGATCTTTAGCGGTGCCCCCATCAACAAGTTGAGCACCGGCACATTTGCCCAGCCGGCACCTAAGCCAAACATGCCTGCCATTACTCCAATTGCAACAAATAACACGAGACCGAGCGGTGTTCTATGCACCTTCCAATTAATCGTTTCTCCCGTACTTTCTTCGCGATAAACTCCATATATTTTCAATATTGATGAAAGTTTGTCAGCTTTAGGAACATCCGGAAACGTCGATTTTTTTGCCGTAAGCATAAGCACGCAAATTCCTAAGATCGTGGCACCAAGAGAAATCTGCACAACATGTGTCGGCAATGCCAGGCCAAGCATTGCTCCGACAATTGCACACGATGAAGCGATCAGGGCAACTGGTATAGCCAGTCGCAAACTGGCCAAACCCGATCGAAGCAAACCAGGACCGGCTGCTAGCGCTCCTGCAAGTGCAACGAGCAGACCTGCGCCTCTAACAAAGTCAAGGTGAAACGGGAAAAAACCGCTAATTATTGGCACAAATAGGACCCCGCCGCCAACGCCGCCGAGCACAGCAACAATCCCCATAAGAAATGTAGCGACGAGTAGTATAATAGGCCAATACCACCAAGGACTGCCATCCTGCGGCATACCCGTCACTGCCTCTCCAGCTTCGCTGCCGCTACTCGCGTAAGCGGTCACGGCACAAAGCATGAGGATTGCCAGTGCAAACAACCCCGTCCTTACCATTGTGTTTTTATTCATCAGACTCTCCTCAACAAAAGTTGAACTTTATTCAATCAGTTCTTCAGGGACAAACCTAGGTAGATTCAAGCTCTATTAAAAATGCACATGAAATTATTAAAATCTCTTACTTGTGTCAAGTTTTTAAAAGGCATGAGTTGACAATAAGACATCAGCGAAAATCGACTTTATTATATTAAAAACAGACAATTATAGAGCAAGAGAGCCATCTCGATAAAAATGAGGGATCATTCATTTTTATCAACAAATAGGTGAAAAAAAATTGCCCGGTTGCAATTTATCGGATAGAATCCTCTGAATTTTTTAGCATGGTAAGTGGCCGTGAAGATACAAAGACCAAAAATCATCTGGATATATGAGTCAATCCTCGCCTTGACAGCAGACAGGCAAACATTAGATTTTTCAAGAGAACTTGAGAGTGTCATGAATTTCGAAAGTGCTCACATCATAAACATTCAACGAACAGAAAGGTGACCTTATGCCATTGAAACGAAAAGTACATGACATCATGGTACCGCTGGCAGATTACGCCACAACCGCGCCGGAGAAGTTACTCAAGGACGCAGTATTGGAAATGCGCAAGATCTACTGCGAGGTCGAAACCGGCGAATGTACTGAAGCCGGACACCGGACAAGCCTTGTTTTAAATGACAGTGGCACGCTGATTGGGATCATTGATTTCAGGGTAATCCTGAAGACCCTTATTCCAGAAATCGCCGGAGGAATTGGCGAAAAACTCTCAGCGATTGGCGTATCTATAGCTTTTGCTGAGGCAGATGTGCCGGATCTTGATGAGTCGGAAGCAAGCTTTAGAGAGCGAGTCATAAAGTTTTCAGAAACGAAAGTTGAAGACATGATGCTTAAAATCCGTGGAAAAGGAATCCAGGCTGAAGACAGGCTGATAGATGCTTTGAAAACAATGTACCGTCTCAAAGTTATGGTCCTACCTGTTTATGACGGTGAAGAGCTTGTCGGTGTGCTTCGTGATTCAGATCTCTTCCTGGCTACGGCAAATATTCTGACCGACTAACTTGTTATACGGAAAATTGTATACGATAAGCCAGCAGTTATGCATTCACGTGGCTCTGCTGGCTTCTTTATTAAGACCTGTTTAAGCAAGAGATTATGATCGATACCGATTTTATACTACTGTTTTCATGGCGTCATTGACTAGAGAATGGAGACCTCACCACTTTCCAAGTCATAATATGCTGCCACAACTTTGACTCGACCATCCCTGACATAATCGGCAATTATCGGCTCTGATTCGTTTATCCTGGCGGTAACCATTTTAGCAACTTCCCGTGCTGCTCTATCAACGAGATCATCACGAGGATCTTCTACATTTTTAATTGCCGCCTGAATTGGCGGAACAAAAGTTGCCATGTGTCCGTCAAGCTGCGCTCCTTGCGCTACAGCTGAAACCGCTCCGCAAGAAGAGTGCCCCATGACCACGACAAGTGGCGTGAGCAAATGCACTAAGGCATACTCGATACTTCCCAAAGTATGATTATCGATGATATTGCCAGCAACGCGCACCACGAATAAATCACCAATTCCCTGGTCAAAGATGACCACAGGGGGAACCCGCGAATCCGCACAGGTAAGAATGGCTGCCATCGGCTCCTGAGCTTCGACAACAGCTTTTCTGCTTTTCTTGGATTGGTTTGGATGCAGCTGTTTGCCGCTCACGAAACGCTTGTTTCCCGCCAACAGTTTTTCAAGAGCTTCATCAGCATTAAGCCGCTGGTGTGCATTCTGTCCCATCTAATCCCCCTCAAAGGCTAAGGCAATCATTCATACGATAAACGAGTACCTGGAATAATTCAATTTGAATCAGCAGATAATGAGACATGCTCTATCTTTCCAAAATGATCACAACTATGGGTGGCAGGTTTTCAATGAGTGCTCAGGTATTATCAAGTTCTAGCGGCAGACAAGTATGATTATTTTCGGCTCGTGCCATGAT
>JABDPQ010000559.1 GCA_013042695.1 Desulfobacterales bacterium
GGTAAATACACCAGGGAATTACCCATCGACGGCATCAGCCTCAGAGATCGGTAAGGCAGCGATCAAACCACGAGCTTCTTTAATCAGAGCCTCAGCTTCTGAATTTGACTTTGCAGATAAAGCCGCCTCAGCTTTTTGAATTGCCTCACTTGCGTTGGCCAAGTCTTCTCTTCGATAAGTGATCATTACATCAAAAAGTGAATTTACAATATTGTATCGATCCTTGGAAAGCCCTACATCAAACTTCACAGCAGCTCCGATTGATTTATCCGTAAAAGGGTTAGGAAAATCTTTCGGAGCTTTTGCATAGGTATCGGGGTTAACAGGCAACCTCCGAATTGCCGGATCAAGCAGCAATTCCTGCCCTTCTATCGACAGCAAATACTCGATGAAAGCAGCCGCCGCTTTGGGACTCGGAGCGCTCTTTACCATGGCAATATTGGCCGGAACCAGAGTTGTTACGGTTGGATAGACAAAATCAACAGGGAATCCGGTTGCTTTTGACGAAAATCCAAAAAAATCGATAACAATACCGATGCCGAAGTCACCACTGTTTACGCCTTCAGGAACACCAAAGCTCCGCTCTGTGACCATCTTGAAATTGCCTGCCATCTCCTTCCATGTGGCCCAACCTTTTTCCCAGCCTTCACCTTGAAGTACGGTTTCAACAGTCAGATGGGTAGTACCTGAACGCGACGGTGCGGACATACCTACATGGTTATGATAAACGGGCATTTTCAGATCTGCCCATTCCTTTGGTACCGGAATCTTTTTTGAATCCAAGTAACGTGTATTCCACATGATTCCATAACCTGACCCTGCAAATCCAATGTAATAGCCGTCCGGGTCATTAATTGGGTAAGAGCCTATTTTCTCAGGAATGCCCGCTGTTTTTGGCATATATTTCTCCAGCAGACCATCAGCTTTCAGAACCTCAAATGCATCAGGGGCCGAAGCCCACATGAGGTCCGAGGTATTTCCCTGGGCAGTTTCCTGAATATATTTCACGCCCGCTGATGTCTTTTTTTGCAAAATTTCCACCATGGTCCCTGGATACTTTGCTTCAAAAGCCTTTTTAAAAGGGCCGGTGAGGTCCTTTGGGTATGATGTGACAATTACGATTTTGCTCTCCAGATCAGCCGCAAGGGATGATCCAACCAAAAAACAAAATGTCGTTGCCGCTATCGAAATCATTCTTGCTACTGTTTTAAAGCTCATTTTCATGGTTATTCCTCCTTTTTCTGGTTGAGTGCAGAATTATCGGTGTGGGCCCAAAAAAATAGTCTTCGATGAACCCGCCTCACAGACGACAAGTAACATTATAAAAAGCCGCTATGGTTTGCTGTTTCCTGGTATGACGATAATTTCATCAGGCCTTACGCGTACCCGCAACTTGCTTCCAGGCTATGCTGCGTAGCAGAGGCTGGATCTCGCGTAAATAGCTCGCCTGCTTGTGTATTGATACTATACTCAATTACCGGACCCATATAGGCACTCTGGGTCACCTCACCCTCTAAGCATTGTGCACTGCCTGCATAATCCTCGGATTCAATGTGCAGGATCTCTGGTCGCAAGGACAGTTTTACCGGACCAGGCTGGCCAGGAATATGCATGCCGGAAGGCAAGTCCAGTATAATATCTCCAAGTTTAACTCCCCGTTCCTCCCCTTTGGCAAGTAACTCTGCCTCCACAACATTCGATTCGCCAATAAAATTTGCCACAAACGCAGACTCCGGCCTATGATACAGGGAGCGGGGCGGACCTTTCTGGACGACATTACCGTCTTCCAGAATAATAACCTCATCAGATGTCCTCCATTTTGGTTATACAGCTTTTATGTTGCTCCAAGCAAACCAGCTCCTAATATGACCCAGGAATGGTTTTACTTGTATCATTAGGGACCGTTTCAGAATAAACATTAATTCCCCATCTGCCCATAATCTTTTATTGTTTTCAGGAGGTTTATTCAACAGAGACAAAGCCCAGGGTTTGCTGTTTAGTGAACATGAGATAATCTTGTTTTAGCAAAAGTGCGGAATCAATTTGCCAGGATCAAAAGCTCCGGCAAGCAGCAAATTGTTACTCCACAATTATGGCCGAATTCATTTTTACGCCCGAGCCTTTTGCAAAATGATGATTTTCGTTCAAAGTCAAGGAATGCGAAACAATTTTGCCGCAGGCATATAATTGATATTCCGAGGATAAAAATTTAAGCATAACGAAGAGGTTGAACGAAAAGGGCGTTTTGCAAGTGGCTCGCCCATCTTATGAAATGACATAGACCATTTATCCTGACAATATCCTGTCACACATTGACCACTATTAAATAAAAACCCTCTTCCAGGAACAAACAGCAGTAAATGCAATCATTGTTCCGTCTTATATGAAATAAAACCATTCCATTAAATTACATGGTGATCTTTATGTATGGGTAGAGTAGATTGGAAAGTATCCTCAAGATTACTTGGGGTAAAACCACTTGCTATCTATTGGTTGATCAAGTCTGTCTCAGTTCTTGTTTGTTTACCCTTTTGGATCAGACAAGTTCTTTCTGGAGGCCGACTTGCCCTGGAAATTCTGGAAGAAATCCGAAAAAAGCAATTTCGATGTAGGAGCCAAATCCAACAAGGCGGCACCGGATTCAGAAGTAATTCTTCCTATCGTATCGTTATGCAAAGAAGAAAACACCAGCGCGTGTCAATGCTGCGGTGCCTGCTGTGCTTTTTACCTGGTGTCCTTTCCTGCCCATGAAACAGACGATATTGCAGGCGGCAGTGTTCCAGTTGGTATGTCAGGTATTTCAAAAAACTCGCTTCGATTCATGAAAGGTACAGAGACTAAAACCCCTCGATGTGTCGCTCTGAGAGGATTTGTGGGAACGAAAGTCACCTGCGCTATCTATGAAAATAGACCGTCTACATGCCGAAAATTCATGCGCTCCTGGGAACATACCGATGGAAATTATCTCTGCGACAAAGCACGAATGAGTTTTGGGCTTCAGGAGTTTTCACAATACTGAAGATTTTCGTTTAACCAAGATGCTTGCCAAATTTCTTCAAGCAGAAGAATGACCCGCAATGACAGTTCTACACCATTTGCTCTCCCGCAACTGATCTCTGCTATTCAAGCCTTTTTTCTGTTCATCTGATCGATGTGTTTATCGCTGAGGCTATTTTGGTTGATTATGGGAGCTTAAAACCTCACTGCAAGCAAAACACCTAGCTATTGCTTAATTTTCAACTAACCATTCACTTGATTCATACACTTTATCAAGCCTTTTAGATGGTTATATTCCTGTTGTTCTTTCTGAGTATTATTCTATTTTTATTTCGGCAACTTAAAACGATGAACTGGCGTGCCTGTGCAGATGAGAAACTTCTTTTGATTTCTCAATTTGTAAACGATTTTGGAGCTCGGCCAGGCGTTTTTCTACGGTTTGCAGATTTACTCTAGCACTATAGCTGGTGGGGTTTTTTTTGAGGTTTTGACGAGCCATAAATGCCCGTTCTCTTACTTTATCCACATTCTGTTCAAGCCATGTAATCTGATTCATTCCTTACCTCCATCTAAAAAAAAGCATGGGTAAACGTCTATTTTTTCTTTTTCTTATCTTCTTCCTTCTCTTCTTCCTGTTTTACCGGATAATAGCCCGTGTGCTTACACATACTGTCAATAAAAAATTTCATCCTTTCCTTGTGTGTTATTACCCTGGTTTGTTCAAATTTCCCCTCTGGGGTATCACTGAAAAAATTAATTGTTGCAAGATTGTCATTTCTGATGGCAATGCGGATGTCATCTACGTAGAGATTTGGCAGGCTTGTATTAATATTCAACACTTGAGACTTTCTGGCTTTATCGTCTTTTGTCATAGCCCCGCCCGAAGCGATGAACTCCAAGTATACTTGGAGTATTGCGCGACATCTACCTGGTAAACAACCTCTTGCCACCCTTCTCTTGCATTATCGTTTTGAGATATCCAGCTTTCTTGATGTGAGAACTTCCATTTTGTTATCGGGAACCTCCCATCACCACTTTCTCTAAATAATTCAACCGACTTTCTAAAATAGGCTTTTTTGGTACCAATCTGGGTAAAATACACATAACCCTTTTTTATTTTCGGGTTTTTGCTAAACGCTTGCTTTGACACGCCAAGAATGGCTGCCGCTTGGCCAGCTGTTATCAAATCATCTGACGAGAGGCTGGCAATAGCATTTCGCTCCTGCTCCCTGACATGGGTAATCAACTCGTGGCTGGCCTCCGGAGAAAGCGTTGTTTCATGGCATCCGCGACATTCATAAAACTCAATCAACGGTATCAGCACTTCTCCTATTACCTTGCTATTACACAGGTAATCTTCTTTCTTGTTCATTATTTCTGCATTGCATAACGAACAATTCAGAGAATTGCTTTGAGATGATTTGCCCAAAAAAAAATCCTTTTACCAATTAATTTATAGGGTTGTGCTATAACAACTTGCAAACTATCATACCCCAATGGTTGACAAATGTCAACCGCATTTGTGGTACATGTTTTTTGAGAACAAAATCTATGGAGAACGAAAAGACGCAACCTCTCATGAATTCACCATTAAAATAAAATAGTTAACATCGAGAGCAAGGAGAGAACGACACTCGACAACACTCGTAAGCTCAATACCTATCCAACAATGTTGTTGCTCTCATTTACTTGGCTAAAAAGATAAGGCAGGCACCGCTGATGATGAAAACTAATCATATGATCCTTTTCAGGTACAACAAATATCTGAAAATAAGAACGAATCATCCCATCAATGGCAACACCAAAATCACCACGTGATGGTCTAACTAATCAGCTGAATAATTGAAAATGCTCACAACCGCAGCTCAGTTGATTGCCTATGCAGCTTCAATTTGATTTTTCAACCACTCGGCGTATTCCTCAACGCCTGCAGCGATATCATATTCTGCTGCAAAGCCAAGCTCACCTATCAAGCGAGAGCAGTCAATACTTGGCCCTCGCGGCATAATGCGACCCGGGCCAATTGACAGTTCCACCTTACGCCCCGCACAATCGGCTACTTTCTGGATTAATTCGGGGATTTCATAACAAACACCGCTTGAGACATTGTACTGGTGATGCTGTAACTCTGGTCTTTCGTAGACCAGGCAGATCGCACGTGCGATGTCCTTAATGTAGACAAAATCAATTGATTGATCAGCACCTGCCGGCAGGGTAATCGTTGTATCGCCGACAAGACAGCCAAAAACGGCATTATGGAGCGGAGTAACCTCAGATGGCAGCCTCCCCGGACCATAGG
>JABDPQ010000384.1 GCA_013042695.1 Desulfobacterales bacterium
TCTTGATCCGCTTACAACGGGATTTTGGATTCGCTTGGATCAACAACAAGAGCAGCAAACTGCATTGGTGTGGAACGTTTTATCGGTCTCTCCAGCTGCTGATGTTATTATCCAGGTTGGGAGACAGGATGGTAATTTGTTTCAGATATACACCCGTCTTATGCACCTCTTCTTCCTTGCGGCCATTCCTGCACTTGCGATCGCGGTGCTCCTGTCATTTATGAGCTACAGGTCCAGTTTGCGACCGCTTAAAAAATTGTCGAAAGAATTGTCCCAAATAGAATCGGGTCAAACAGAGCAGTTGCGCGTGTTTTCTAACCAAACGAGAAGTTATGAGGATATATGCAGACGATTAAACACCATACTGAGACAAAATAAGCAACTTATCAAAGAGATGCAGCAGTCGCTTGACAATGTCGCCCACGATCTGAGGACTCCCATGACACGTCTGCGCTCAGTTGCAGAATATGGTCTGCAGGCGGATAAGGATTCAACTAAACTGAAAGATGCCCTTTCTGATTGTCTCGAGGAAGCTGAACGGGTTCTGGCTATGCTCAGGATCATGATGAGTGTTGCTGAAGCCGAGTCCGGCATGATGAAACTGGAATATAGCGATATCGATCTGACTGAGCAGCTGGTAGAAGTTGTTCAGCTTTATGAATATACCGCTGAAGAGGAAGGGGTCACACTTAAGAGCACTGTTCCGGACGATATTCACCTTCATGCTGATCAGACACGAATGATGCAGGTGTGGGCGAATCTGCTTGATAATGCAATCAAATACAACCGGCGGGGAGGAACGGTTGCAATTGACGTACAAGCGGTCGACGGCATCGTTCAGGTCAGTTTTCAAGACTCAGGAATCGGCATTTCTGAGCAGGAACTAGTGCGGATATGGGAACGACTCTACCGCGGAGATCGCAGCCGTACCCGGCAAGGCTTGGGGTTAGGTCTGAATTATGTTAAGGCGGTAATCGAAGCCCATGGCGGCACTATTGGGGTGCAAAGTGACCTGAATCAAGGCTCTACATTCATTGTAGAGATTAAACAATCATGATAACATCGGCAAAGTGGATCGACGTCTTTTGTGCATCAATGAGAAGTATCCTCTTAATCACGCAGATCAGGTATGTTTGTTTGAAGACGATATTGCAGCCCATTATATTTCGTCGAGGCATATGGTACGATTGATTCCACTTACTTGCTAAACAACCTCTATGGACGCAGAACCACCACCATATAACAATGACAACAATTACGATTGGAACAAGAAAGAGTCTACTGGCCATGTGGCAAACCGAATTGGTTGCCCGGTCACTGAACAGTAAAGGTATTGCCACCGAGATTGTCTCCATGGAGACAAAGGGGGATAAGATACTTGATCGGGAAATCGCTAAAATTGGCAGCAAAGGGGTTTTTACTGAAGAGCTTGAGCAACAGCTAGCCAGTGGTGCAACTGATATAGCTGTTCACAGTGCCAAGGATATGCAATCGATTCTTCCGAGAGGATTTGAGCTGATTGCCTTTACCAAAAGGGAAAAGAGCCACGATGTACTGGTCAGTTTTGACCAGACGATAAGCGTTGAAGAGGCAGGCTCGAAAATCAGGATAGGAACGTCATCAGTGCGCAGAGTTGCCTTGCTTAAACACTATTATCCCCACCTGGAACCGGTTCCGATGCGTGGTAATCTGCAAACAAGAATCCAAAAGCTGAAGCAAGGAGACTGCGATGCCCTAATGCTTGCTTATGCTGGGGTCAAGCGAATGGAGTATGATACCCTCATTGTTCATGCCTTTTCTGAGAGGCGATTTATCCCTCCGGTAGGCCAGGGGTGCATTGCCATTGAGGCTGCTGAAGGGCTTGCCGATGAGAAAAAGCAGATGATTCGCACCTGTTTGAATAACAGTGAAAGTGAGATATGCCTGACAGCCGAGCGCTCGTATCTCAGAACGCTTGAGGGTGGCTGCTCCATTCCAGCCTTCGGCCATGCAGTTCTTAAAGATGCAACCGTTTCTCTTTCAGCAGGCCTTGCCAACCTGGATGGCAGTTGGATACTGAGCAAAACGATTTCCGGGCCAGTAAACGATGCTGTGTTGATCGGAGAAGAGCTGGGTAACTACATTTTGGAAAATAGTGGCAGAGAGGTATTGGTAGCAATAAAATCCGCCCAGTAACCTAGCCGCTCATATTCGATGGCTCTCCTCTCATCCGTCTGATCACATAGCCTGTCCAGTGACAAAAAGACTGGCCTCAGAGGTGCCTTTCAGCTCAAACATCATCCAGGCAATACGTGTAGATAGCTCGTGCTGTCAGCAGGAGGAAATGTTCTTGGCGGCTCCCGACACCAAGTCTTTTAAATAATCAAGCCAGGCGGTAAATCCATCGCCAGTGGTAGAAGACATTTCCATTACCGTAAGTGCTGGATTGAGGCCGAGTGCTTCTTTTGTGGCTTCAGGTACTGGAAAATCGAAATAGGGCAATAAATCTGTTTTGGTAATCAGAAATATTTGAGAGCTGATAAATGCTTTGGGGTACTTAGCTGGTTTATCCGGTCCCTCAGGAATAGAAACCAATACCACTCGCTGATGTTCTCCAAGATCAAACGTTGCCGGACAGACAAGATTGCCAACGTTTTCAATAAATAAGAGATCTATATTGTCACCACCTACTTCTTTTTGCAGTTGATGGAATCCTCGGTGGATCATGGATGCGTCGAGGTGACAAGCACCCCCGGTCGTCAATTGTATAACGGGAACACCTTTGGCCCGTATGCGCTCTGCATCCCTTTCGGTCTCAATATCACCCTCTATAACGCCAATATTAATTGTGCTTCCGAGTTGTTCGATGGTGTGCTCAAGCAGCGTCGTTTTTCCCGATCCAGGGCTTGATATCAGGTTGAGCACAACAATATTCTCAGCCTCGAAATGCTCACGATTACTGCGAGCCATGGCATCATTTGCTGCAAAAAGTGACCGGTTAATATCGACTATCACGGCCTCGTCATGTCTGTCAGAATGGCTATGGCCATCATCATGACCATGATTTTTTGTTGGGATATGACAGCCGCATGCATCGCACATAGTGTTTTACCTTGTAAGAATATCATTTATGTAATGATCATGATTTTAGGTATCCTGCCGCAATCCTAAACTATTGCCGCCGCTGATTCACTGCTATTCCATTTCAACCCGCTGCAAGATCAGATCGTCTCCACCGTCAGGTATAAGTAATGTTTCAGAGCATTTAGCGCATTGTTCGGGACGCTCATCAGAGCTCTGCATGCGTTCATCGCAGCTGCTGCAGCGAAAGGTAACCTGTGGAATAATTATCTCCAGTTTTGCCTCTCGCACAAGCTCATCCTCTTTTGTCAAGATCTCAAACCCAAAGGTAAACGAATCAACCACAACACCTGATAGCGGCCCGACAACCATGGTGACTTTGAGTACGCGGGATACGCTGTTCTCCTTGGCGATACTGTGGAGCTGCTGCAAAAGACCCTGAACAAGTGAAATTTCGTGCATGGTATAAACAAATAGTTATCTATCTCTTTTTTTTACCGTGACTCCATCATCTTGCAGTCGCTTTATAAGAATTTCGGCAATTTCTTTTACGCGCGGAGCAACCACAGATGAGAGTTCGGTCGTTGTTTCAAGGACTTTTGGGACGACACAATAAAATTCTACCTTATCAGGGGCGGCATCGCGCAACTTGCAAATCTCGAGCACTTCGAGCAGTCCGAGCTGATGAGGGGACATCCTCGTACTAATCTTGCCCGCTTTGACATCCTCGTTACTGTAATAATGCATTGACCCAGGTTCGGCATCGAGATCCACGACATCAATGACAAAAACCGGATCGCATTCCTCGAGAAAAGGTGACATGTAGATACCGGCTGTACCGCCATCCCTGAGTATGACATTATCCGGGAAAATATAGTTTTCCTGCAGGTAATTGATTGCATGAACTCCAAAGCCCTCGTCACCGACGATCAGGTTTCCAACACCAAGTATGCCTATTTTCTTTTCAGGTTTCTTCATAATAGATAGCCACTTGCAAAACGCCCTAGAGTTAAAACATTAACAGATTCTTGGCAGCGGCTCACCATGGAGCGGGCTTACCACTCGCGACCCGCCAACCGGTGTGTTGATCATTACACGACCAGGTTTCCCCTCAGTCACTCTGCCGATAATTACTGCATCCCGCCCCTCCGTTTTGCTCCTCATCAGCTTCACTATTGCGTCTGCGTGCAAATTGTCAACGATTGCCAGACATTTTCCTTCATTAGCGAGGTACAGCGCTTCAAGACCAAGTATCTCGCACGCTGCTTTGACTTCCGGACGAATGGGGAGTAGTTCCTCTTCCATGATGATCGCCGTTTTGCTGCTTGCAGCAATTTCATTGAGCGTGGTGGCAACTCCTCCCCGGGTTGGGTCCCGCAGTGAATGAATTGCTTCAGGATATACTTCAAGAAGGAGTTCGGTAAGTTTGTGCAGTGCCATTGTGTCGCTCTGCAGGTTTCCTTCCAGAGTAATTCCGGCTCGCCGGGTCATAATCGTGATGCCGTGATCTCCCATGGTGCCGGAGAGAATGACTGCGTCACCCGCTGCAGCCTTCCTGGAAGAGAGACTAATATTGTCTGGAACGACTCCTATTCCTGAGGTGTTAATAAAAAGTTTGTCCCCTTTTCCTCTGGGAACAACTTTAGTATCACCGGTGACTATTGGTACCTCGATCTTCTTTGATGCGACGCTGATTGAGATAATAATCCTCTCAAGATCGCCAAGATCCATTCCTTCTTCAAGAATGAGCCCGAGACTGAGACAGACAGGCGAAGCTCCCCGCATGGCCAGATCATTAATGGTGCCATGAATAGCAAGTTTGCCAATATCCCCGCCTGGGAAAAAAAGTGGATCAACGACATAACTG
>JABDPQ010000565.1 GCA_013042695.1 Desulfobacterales bacterium
GGTAAACGGACCTTTTCACCTTTGTTAATTCCTTGGTTTAGCAGATAGCCACGCCGAGAAGTTGAGATCATTGGTGGGGCATTAAGTTTTATCTGGTCGTTAATCGTACTGTTTCCGGTGTCAAGAGAGAAGCTTACCAGGGTGTCGTTTACAGAGCCGTGAGCCTTCATCTGGTAAAAAGGTGAGGAAAAAACAAAATTAAACGTATGCAACGTATCGTCAGATCGCAAAACGGCTTCTAACAGCAGTTCAACGAGGTGGGATTGATGAGCAATATTCAGGCGCATAACCGCCTTTTGACTAATCCGCAGTGCATCTGCTTCTGGTAAAAATTGATTTTCGACGTAGCCTATTTTTTTGTTATCGAAGTATATACCCTGGAATTCCAGTCTTTTATCCTGCTCTAGAGCAATTGCTTCACGGGTGTCGAGCGTTTTGACGAGATAATCTCGTTGGAGCAACATAGCAAAGAGAATCAACCATGAAATGAACAGAACTACTTTGGTAATGGATTTCATCACGGGGGATGTCTGGCTGGATAAGCAGAGGTTATTCGCAAAGGTGGTATCGACTTTCAATCAGCATGTAACACAATGGGACTCAATAGTACACGGTATGTCTGCAATAGCTGAACTTTTTTTATTGACATCAGAGATGCAATGCGTGCCCGTTGGTTTTGAGTTTGAAACTGAACAGTCGATCGGGTGCAGTGCAACAGGTGATAATGAGGTAATGCATCGTTTTTTGCAGCGTAAAATATCAGGTTTCGTTTTTTAATTCGTAAGCAAGCAGCCGCTCTCTGGCATACGAGAGTTCATTCTCGAGATGTTCGATTCTCTTGAGATGCAACTGGTTTTGGTTTTCCGCTTCTTTAAAACGCTGTACAAGTTGCTTAGTGAGCGGCTTGATGATTGGTAATTTGTCATTGAGAAGAGCATTGTGGAAGGTTTTATCTTTGACCATTATCAGACGGGTTTCTTCTGCCGTAACAACAGTGGCATATCGCGGTTCATTGGTTAGAAGTCCCATCTCACCGAAGATATCACCACTGCCGATGGTGTTCAACAATTGACGGTTGCCGTTTACTGTTTTATAAATCTCCACTGAACCGCTGATGATGAGATACACATGTTTTCCGCGTTCACCCTCGTTGAAAATGGTTTCTCCTGCCTCGTATGTTTTTGTTATTATCGTGGTGGCTTCATCCATGATCATGCTCCATTTTGAAGTAATTTTTGTTTATCTTATCATAATTAATTTCTTTTTTTAAAGTTTTGATTGTCAGGAATAAGATTAGATAATCTTTTTTATCTGAAAAAGGACCGTCATCTTTCGTTTTCAAGCAGGAGAGCACCATGTTTCAGACCAACGCAGAACTTATTTTGGCTTCACGATCACCCCGCAGAATAGACTTTTTTTCAGTGCTTGGGCTGCGATTCACCAGTTATCCTGCCGATATTAACGAAACGAGGCGAAAAAATGAGGCGCCAATACCTTTTGTCAGACGCATTGCCTATGAAAAAGCTGAACATGTTGGGAAACGATATTCATCGGCATGGATCGTCTCAGCTGACACTATTGTAACCATTGACCAAGATGTTTTAGGTAAACCTCAATCCGCTGATGAGGCTGCTGAAATGCTCATGCGTCTTTCCGGAAAAGAACACGAAGTTCAGACAGGTTATTGTCTCTTCTGCGAGAATGAGTCGATAAGAATCGTGAAAAATGTAACGACTACCGTTCAATTCGCTCCCTTTGCTGAAGATGTGGCCCAATCATATATAAAAACAGGTGAGCCTCTTGATAAAGCAGGAGCTTATGGTATCCAAGGGCTGGGAGGAATTCTGGTAGCCGGTATAAACGGATCATATTCCAATGTGGTCGGTTTGCCGATGGCTGAAATCATCACCCTATTACAGCACTATCGGGTGATCTCGCCGAGACCATAGATTCCAGAGATTTAAAGACACTCGATAATGCTCATCTCTCAGAGTAGGTGTACTCATCTGCTCTCTTCTTGTTTCCAGGAGACAAGAGGAGATAGCTCACAATCAATAACATTTACTAAATAAACCATTTAACTAGTTGCCTTCCTTGACCTTTCGTGGAGTATCATGATAGTCATAATAAGAGGCTTTGTTGTTACTCTGCTTTAAAATGATATATAATGATCAGTGAAGACGCCCGTTGCTCCTCTACGCTTGGGAAACCGGGTTTGGATATTACGTAAAAGAGGGATAAAGCGAGAATACTGCTAATTATTCTGGAGGGTGAGTAGAAGCAGATATGAGTATTGAGCAGAAACAGTTTGAGTCAATGGAGGCTTTTCGTACATTTAACCAGGCGATTACCACGGTTAGACTTTATCCTGCAAAGTCTCCTCAGGTCACCAGTGCGATCGAAAAAGCTTATCAAACACTCAAAAGTTGTGCGAGAAAATTTACTGAAATCTCTTATAGCAACACCGCTGTCGGGTCTCTGCTCTGCGGAGCAGAAATGCCGGCTGAGCTTGGAGCGGAATTTGAAGCATTTATTATTTTTCGTCACTTACAACTACTCGATCTAAAGCATGTTGTTTTCAAGCCAGCATTTGATCGAAACCTGTTTAATAACATTATTTCTGTATTCACCTCCCGTAAGGATGAAATCAGTCGCGAAGGTGGAGGACGGCCGTTTGTTGATGGACTCGGACTCAAGCAATTTTTTCCAGATTATTATCAAGGAGCCGTTGACGAACAGAGAACGCCTGAAACGTCTTCTGATTTACTGCAGTTAAGTAAATCTGTTCCTGATGGTGTTTTAGGCTATCTAATCCGAGAACACGGACGTGATGAGTTACTCGCCAAAAGCCGGAAAATTTTTCCAAGTAACGAAAGAGCGACAGAGGTTGTCCTCGCCGGGATTGCCCGGATTCTTGATCATCTAAGTGCATTTTATCTTGACGATAAACGTGTCCTTTCCATTTCATTTACTCGCTTTATAGAAAACTGCGAAACCCTGCTTATAGAAGAAACAAGAGAGGTCGTTGCTCATGCTGTAGCTGATTCTCTGATTGACAAACTCAGCAAGCAATTGATGGTATTATTGCTTGTTCAGGATTATCCAGCAGGTCTTGGTGACAATTTGTTTCATCTCTTCGTAACCAAGATGGCGGATGAGCGTTTCAGAGAGACTATCGTGTTGTTGCGGGACCTTTCCACTCGCTTAAAACAGCAGAAAGCAGCAAACGCCGCTCAGGCTAAACTATTTTCTGCAGCGCTTAACAAACTTCTGGCAACCAGCAAAGGAAAGCAATTTCTTGGTAGAGAAAAAGCCCAATCTTTACTCGAATCCGGTGAAGAAGGCCGGAGAGAAAAACGAGTGGATGCAGGGGTAAAAGCTCTTTTAAGTGGTAATACTGAGACATTTAACAATGATGAATTTGTCCTCGGTCTGCCATCTGCTCTTGACAAAATGATCAAAAGTGGCGGTTCGGAGGATGTACTTCGAGTTGTTGAGTTGCTTACAAAAGAAATACATCTCAGAAACGACAATGATAAGCAGCGATTGATTCACTGTCTTGTTCTTATTGCAGAGCAGCTGATTGCAAACGATCTATGGGATCTGCTGGATGAGATGAGCGGAAATCTGCTTTCATGGATCGAGGAGTTTGATACAGCAGATTCACTCTATGAAAAAGGTGTCACGATACTCCAGGCTTTAATGACATATGGCTGGTATAACGATAAATGCCAAAACGCAGACCAGATACTCAACACCTTTCATAAGATCCGCTCAGGATCTCTCAACAAATCTCCTCCCTGTATTGCAATCATCGGGCGTGTTCAGGATCGAACCTATGACCGAGAGTTGTTTGAATCATTTCTCGATGCGTACCTGTTTACACCAAAAGACTCCCTGGAAGGAAAACGCTTGCCGATGATGGGACGTTCGGCAGGATCATTTCTCGTTGACCGATTACTGGTTGAGCAGAAGACATCGAATCGCCTGAACATCATTGATTTATTGGCAGAAATGGGATCTATCGCTCTACCGGTAGTGATTGAGAGGATTCAAGAACCTATGCCCTGGTTCGGTAAACGTAATCTGGTCACATTGACGACCAGAATTGGCGGGCCGGAACACGTACAGATGATTCTTCCTCTGCTCAAACATGATGATATACGGGTTCAGCGTGAGGCTTTTGTCTGCATACATTCAATTAGTGGGGACCACAGGAAAAAAGCTCTTCTACAATGTTTGAATATATGCAGTGAGGCGATGCGCTGCGATGTGGTTAAGGCCATGCGTCCCTATAGTGACAGTGAATGTGCTCAACATTTGAGTGTGCTGCTCACGGACCAGGAGCATTATTCAGAGGAAAATCGTCAGCCGCTTGTCTTGGAAGTACTTGAAGTGTTATCAAGAAGCAGGTCCATAGAAGGAAAAAACGCACTTACTCAGTTCCTCTCAAACAAAAAGAAGAAGGCCAATCGTAATTTATCAGAGATCGCCTGGAAAACAGCATCGGCAGGCCTTAAGCAGCTGGAAACGGTTATTGGCAGCCAAGATTCTACCGCTCATTCTGTGCCTCAGACTGAACCAAAGGCCGAGATGTTCGAGAGGAGTTCCCCTGCCAGTCAGGCTAGGGAAAAGGTCGCAGCTGTTCAGTTGCCTCAAGACTATTCCGAATTGCCCGGAGCAGACCAGGTGAATGAATTCCTCTTCCAGGGAAAAAATGAGCTGGCCAAGGAAGCACTTGTCAAGATTATCGGCAAGATGGCTCGTGAACGAAAATTTGAAGCGGCCGAGAGGCTTCGTGAATGGCTCATTGAAATAGACCCGATGGCTCTGTCGGAAATTATCAGGGCTGCTGAAATCATCGAACATGAGAAGGTGTCATCTATCGACCAGAGTGATGCCGAGGCATGGTCCGAGCTCTATGATTTGCTTTCAACAGAAGAATTTGCCACGCTTTATCATGGTATGAAAAGAAAATCATATAAATCTGATGAGTATATTGTCCGGCAAGGTTCGAAGGAGTCAAACCTCTATTTTGTAACCAGCGGCAAAATAAAGATTTTTTTCGAAGATGAGAGGGGTGAAATCCTGGTAAAAACAGCAAGGCGTGGAGATGTGTTCGGTGCTGAAACCGTATTTGATTCTACGGTATGGACGGTAAATGCCGCATGTCTTACAAAAGCCGAGGTGCTCATTCTGGGTGTTGACCAGTTGCTCATCTGGCGCACTGAGCTGCCGTCCCTTGAATCAAGACTCACCGACTTTTGCCTGAAACTAAAAGATGACCAGGTTTTCGCCACTCAAGGAAGCAGGGATCGGAGAAGATCAGAGCGCCATAAGGTCTCCGGCAGGGTAAGCAGTTTGCTGCTGGATGATAATGGCAGTCTGACCGGAATTGCATCCAAAGGGGAACTGGTCGATATATCTGAAGGTGGAGTCTCCTTTCTCTTTCGGGTATCCCAGAAGAAAAATGCTCGGCTCTTGTTAGGCAGGGCGATACGAGTGCAGATTCCAATCGATTTGACTGTGCGCGAGCAGCTCGAGATAGATGGAGAAATTATCGCCGTATGCGGCCCGCAATCTCTGGAGAATGAGTTTTCCATTCATGTCAATTTCCGTGAAAAGCTGCCAGAAGATATGCTTGAATCGATTTGTAACGCAGGTCAGGAAAAAACGGTACAATAGTATATGCGAGATCGCCAGACGTTTTAATTTTCATGCTCCAAAACAATCAATTGTCATAGCTGTATCTCCGGAATTATCTCATGAGTGATTATCCACACGCAGTAAACGAGTTTTACCAAAAACATCTTTCCCATCAGGTACTGGAAAAATCCATTTTAAGTGCTGATTGTCCTTTTTGTCAGGAAAAGGGGTTTGACGGGAGCAAAAAACTGGTAGTTATTATCAACCGGGATGGCTATTTTCACGGCTATTTTCGTTGTCTTAATCGCTGCGTTCCCGGTGGCTTTCCTCTCTGGTTTTCTGCGCTTGCCAAAATAGATCCAGCCGAAACACCGGGATTTGACCCTAACCGTGAACCGTATCTACAGCAAGCTGAACTTCCTGTTCAAACCATCAATCAAGATATCAAAAAGTACCAGGATAATCATTCTGAGCGGACAATAGCCCGATTTCAGGAGGCTGGAATAACGAAACCGGCCCTTCAGGCTCTGTCCATTGGATACAATGGCCGATACATCGTCTATCCCTACATCCAGGATGATGGGAATTGTTATACGGCGCGCTGTGTTTTTCCAGATCGACCTGAAGATTATTTTTGGCATGGAGATGCTGATCTTGTTAGAGAGCAGTTTCAAATTTTTAACGTTCAGGATATTGGGCGATGTGAGAACGGTGCGCTGGTGATTTGTGAAGGAGAAAATAATCTGCTTCCGATTAAGCAAATGGGGCTACCGGGTATCGCGATTCCAGATAGCCAGCTTTTTGAGGTCATTGATGTGGAGCGCTTTGCTCATCTTCGTACCATATTCATTGCCACCTTGAACAATAGCGAATCTGAGGCTCGAGCCAGATCTCTGGCATCCCGAATCGGTTATAAAATCCGTATACTTACTTGGCCTCCAGGTCTGAATAGAAACTACAGCCTCTGGGACCTGGCCCAAGAAAAAGGGTCGCAATTCAGTTCACACTTCATTTCCATGGTTCGGCACTCTAAAGCATTCTCTCCATTTAAGAGCCCGAATCGGGAGTATGACCAGTTTTTCAACCAGCTGGACAAACAGAAAGGAGAGGCATATGCAAATCTCACCTCTGGATTTGTACGACTCGATGAGAAGATCGATGGTATCCACGGCTTAAATATTATCGGTGGGGCGCCGAAAATTGGTAAATCTTGTTTTCTCATTCAGATAGGTACTGAAATGGCCCGTAGAAGGGTGCCTGTTATTTATTATGATTTTGAGAATGGCAGACAGAAGATACTTCAACGAA
>JABDPQ010000566.1 GCA_013042695.1 Desulfobacterales bacterium
CAGAGAAAACAATAAAATTCGGACGAGTTGCTTCTTTATTGTCATGTTACTTTTATTTGCTTAGGACGAAATCATTTATTGGAACTTTCAAGGCTTCATTTCCAAATTCATCATAACAACTACACACGTCTTGACCCGAATATATCGGAGGCATACCACTTGCTGAATAGCCATTTTGACTGCAAAAATCACTGCACAGTATACTTTCTGATTTTGGTCCAATATTTCCTACTCTCATCTGATGAATAACGATTATCAATAATGGGGTAATCGTTAAAATGAGTGAAACCACAACATGTTTCTTGTTGACACCTGGTTCTTGTTCTAGATTTTTTCCGATATTATATCCGACTGTTATAAAAGCAATCCAGAGTAGAAAGAACATGAGAGCGAAGAAGAGGGGAAGTGTCTTTTCAGTTGTTTGAGGCCAAGGATTGTCTCCAAAGAAATAAAGCCAAAGTAACCCTGTAACCATCCCAAAGATAATAAAAGAAATTGTCAGAGAAATAACAAAACCGGGAACTCCAAATAATATTGTATATATATATCTTTTCCTCATTATGATATCTGGGAAATATGTTGCCTGTTATTAGAGCACAATTAAAGTTTCTGAAAATGGCACCATCTTTCTGTATAATACTCATGCCAGGTGGTTTTTAGAAACTGTTTGTCAACTTGTTATATGAGAAAACAAGGAGGGGGCATGTTATCCGATATCCATATTCTCTTGACATACCAGTGCACCTTTGAGTGTGATCATTGCTTTCTTTACTCAAGTCCCTTTGCCGAGGGCACCATGACGTTGCGGCAAATTCGCCGAGTGCTAGACGAATCACGAAAAATAGGCAGTGTGAAGTGGATATATTTCGAAGGAGGTGAGCCGTTTCTTTTTTATCCATTATTGTTTGAGGGGGTAAAAACTGCTCGAAATATGGGATTTCAGGTCGGGATAGTGACCAACTCATATTGGGCAATATCTGCGGAAGACGCAGAACTCTGGTTAAGACCGCTTCATGAACTTGGATTAGATGAGCTCAGCATTAGCGACGATGCGTTCCACTACAGAGAGGAAGATAATTCTGCCAAAAGAGCGTTGTCAGCAGCTCACAAACTCGGCCTGCAGACTTCCTCGATATCCATCCAGAAGCCCTTTGCCGAGGCGCTGCCAGGCCAAGGACAGGATAAAGGCGTCCCTGTAATTGGAGGGGGTGCGATGTTCAAAGGAAGAGCTGTTGATAAATTGACAGCTGGGTTGCCTCGAAGACCCTGGTATAAACTCATAGAATGTCCGCACGAAGAATTGCAATCACCTTCAAGGGTACATGTAGATCCATACGGCCATATTCACACATGCCAGGGTATAAGCATAGGCAACATGTGGCAAACCCCACTTTCAATGCTTGTTCAGGAATATAAAGTCCAGTCGCACCCGATATGTGATCCTCTTGTTAAAAAGGGACCTGTTGCTCTGTCAAAACAATACGATGTGGCGCACGAGAAGGAATACATTGATGAATGCCACTTTTGCTATCTTGTCCGTCGTGCTCTGATCGACAGATTTCCAACGTATCTCGCTCCGAGACAGGTCTACGGTTACGAAGCAAATAAATGATATACATGACAAATTGACACACCGGAACTTACTCTCTGTTGCGAATCCTTGATTAACTCGTTTTCCAATCTATGATCAAAAAAGTTATCTTACTCGCTATATTTATTCTTTTCTCTGCAACTGCGTATGGATATTGGCATATGTCAACTCACGGTTGGCTTTATATATCTTTAAATGGTTTAGGTACGGTTACAAATGGTCAAAAATATGAGAATATAAAAAATGCTAAAATTTCTCTTTTAACCCATGATGGTAAATTGCTTGCGAAAGGGAAAAGTGATAATAAATATGGAGTTGTGTATATGGCTCATCCCGAAATTGGCTACTGTGTTGAGGAGGCGAGTAAAACTACTGACATAACTGCAACCAGACAAAGTTGGAAAGATTGTTATAAAGAGCAATCAAAATGGCTGATTGATTGGGTGAGACAGGTGAGATATTTAGATGTAGTGTTTGGAGCATGTCGTTTGAAGAAAATACCAGTTGTCGTCTCGGAATCAGCCGATCCCTGGTGGCTTTGGTGGGTGCCACACCCTCACATCGGCGGCATGCCAATAACTTACTTCACTATGAGCCTTTATTTTGATGTTGTAAATTGCCTTGAGATGAGACCCTATTAATTAAATGAAAGTGTGATTCTTGGGCTATAAGGATATTTGATTACCACTTAAACTTTCAGATGATTGACTGAAATATCTTTTTTCCTTTGGATAGGAGCACTTTTTTTACACTTCCACCATTCGTTTCCTGGCTAAACAGCTACAACTGAATTTTCTTCTCCATATTCATTTGGCAAGTAACTGTGTGCGGCCTCATCATTGACCCAGGTTTTGCCGTCAAGCACATAGCGGAATGGATAGGAATTTCCGGCCTGCAGAGAGAGGGTGACTGAAAAACTGCCGTTTTTCAATTTTTTCATGGGGTTTTCCTGTACTGACCAGCTATTGAACATACCGGCAAGTGCAGCGGTTTCAGCATTTTCTAGATTATTATACTTGAAGGTGACACGACAGATTTTACCTGTTTTTGAGTAACTTTTTTTAAGCATGATATTCTCCTATTGAGGTGTTTTGCAGTCCTGAGTCCATATGTAGTCTAACGGTATTGGAAACAGAACATTTTCCTTGCTTTTCATTTGCCATATGTGACATCGAACGGGAAAATAAAACAGGTAGCCAGGCAGGTCAATGCCACCGTGTGTAATTAGTGAAATACAGGATAAATAATAGGTATTTATCGTATTAAAAAAAGATACCTCATAGAACTGGTTTCCTGTTCATCGTTGATTGACAGAAAAAGGATATTCTTAAAAAATCTATCTTGCTGACTCAGGAGGTGTTTTTCAGGAAGTATTGTGAATGGCTCATCTTTTACAGGGGAATTCGTCTATGAGCGACTTTATCATGATTGGCTGTATCGGGGTGTCATCTGCAAGCCAGCCTTTGTTCCTCTTGATATACTCGTCTAATATATCCAGGTAATCATCCCGTGACACAGCTAAATGCTCAGGCGGGCAAAAAAATTGTTTTCCCCAAGTACCCTCTGTATCGATGTTGGCCCAACTATAGCCATCAGCCACTCCGTTAACAAAAGACTTGATCAGTTCAAATGAGGCGCCACCGTTGTCTCTGGACTCCAGGTAAGAACTCAGAGATACGGTCTTGAATGTTTCTTCTGCGCCAGAATTACTGGCACAAGCCATAATTATCACTACTGCCGCTAGTATTCGTTTCATAAGGTGATCGATCACGAGAAGAAAGATCGACATAAAGTTATCTATTCAATACTTGGTCAATAGGCTCAGGGGGGTGTTTTTCACTTAAATATTGTGCATACACCCACTCGGCGAAATTATCGTTTTCAAATCCGTTGATCCATGTACATTTATTATTTCCATTGTCGACAAATTTGCTGATTCCATTTCTACATGAACCATCATGGTAATTTGAAATTCTTACCCAACCATCACTTTCTTCAAAAATTGTAACTTTTTCTCGATAGATAAGTTGACCGACATTTCCACAACTCGTGTCGGAACATGTTCTGATATTTAATCTTTCTACATTGACCCAGGCATCTTTAGAATGCGCTGTTGAGATAATGTTACAAAATAACAAAACCAATAACGTTTTTTTCGTGTCCATCTCCAGATATCGAAATCCAAATTACTGAAATGAGCGTAAACTGGAATTACCTCTCTTGAGCTTCATCTGGCGTTTATGCATCTCTTGAGTTGGTAACAGTGGTAATGGTTGCCAGTGGGTAATATCTCCTTTGATAATTGCAAAACAAGCATACTCCGTAATAACTCCTATTGCCTTTTCATTAGGCTCCCACTCTCCATCGATACAAGATGCAACAACAAATTCGTTGTTGTCGGTAACAGCTAATACCGCACCACTATTGTCAGGGAGCTTTTCATTGACATCTATCCAGAACATAGTCGCCTCCAGTTAATAATCGTTCTTTTTGATTAACTTACAAGACTATTTCTTTCTAAAAGCATCTCCTAAGTGATCAAGCAATATCTAGGCCTGGTTGAACAAAAGAAATTTTGCGTCAAAACAAAATAGTTATATAGATAATATCATGCGAATTATTTTTAATTTTAAAGCTGCCGTAGCTCCAATAAAATGACAGGAAATTACGTTTTTATGGAAAAAATGTGATTATGCCTGATGTAATCCGGAAAAGAAGTGATCTTGCCTTTAATCATGGGGCCTTTAGACACATCATTTTCAAAATGAATTCAAAAATATATGATTCATATCATACCGAGAAGAATCAACAACCTCGGAATTCCCGATCAACGGCTGAAACATTTGTTTTGGTTTATCTGTTGGATAGTGTTTGTTACGAGAACACTATCAAGATTGGAGATTATTGATAATTCTTGTTCATCGTGATTTTCTGGAAGATGTAACACCGGTCGAAAATATAGTTTAAAAATTCGAAAACGCTGCTTTTGAATCTTTAACCAAATTGGAAAGCTTGCATACTCCTCAATGCGGCACATCGCAGTGGGATTCAAGTATTGACATGGTTGATTTATAATCACAAATTTTTAAAAAAGTTTTAGCCGTGCTATACTGTATTTGGTAACTAACAAACTCTTGGGGTGATTAACTTTCTGATGCTTGGCAATTTAAAATTATTCTTCTAAATTTTAATTTGGTAAACAATCATGTCTGAAGAAAAAAGTTGGGATGATATACCTTCTCTTGATGGTTTGGATGTAGATTGGGATTTTGAAACCGAAAACCCTCTTGGAAAGAGAAAGCACTCCAGGATGACGAAAGAGGAGTTATCCGCACTCTTTGAAAAGAAGACAATCTCAGTAAAAATTGTCACTGAGAAATTCAATACCATGGGCACGTTGATTGATCTGAGTGAAGGAGGAATAGCCGTAGGCATGAGAAGAGAGCTTTTGAACGATCAAAAAGTAAGAATTGGATTTTTTTTGGGGGAGCAACAGATTGCCTCACGAGCTATTGTAAGACAAGTTAAACGCACCAACGATGGTTACAAAATAGGCATGCACTTTCATGATATTAAAGATGAATACTTCCGCTACATAGCTGGAGTTTATGCATCTAAGGTTTTAAAGCATTAAGAGCTGGAAGTAGCCGATTGTTCTATTCGCTAAATGGTAGAATCTCAGACCCGTTCTGGTATATTCGAATTATCTACTGCAACAAAATCTGAAAAACTATCGACAGAAAGATAATAGATGGAATGTGTTGCGCCCCTCACGCAATCAGGGTTAACCCTGGAGGGGCATAACCCTGATTGTAAATGTCACTTCATTGGTTCGGGCGTGAAGGTGAGAGGGAGCCAGCCGATGAAGCAATCCTGTTAAACTGTTCGAGTGAAAGCGAGTTTGAAATACCCCTAAAGCGCGGGCGATTCGCGCATGATCGACAGGGTTTCGATATATTCGTTTTGGCCTTGGTATAAGCGGGTCATCTCAATGACTACCCCCGCGATTTGGGCCAGGGCCTGTACGAAATTGACGTCATCCAGGGTGAATTCCCATTTTTCCGCCGTGTAGACCCGGACGGCGCCGATGGCATCGTCGCCCATCAGGATGGGTACCGAAAGAATGGAGGCGATCCCCTCAGCTCTTGCCGCTTCAGGATACTGGATGCGGGGATCCTCACTAACGTCGTACACCGCGACCGGGCTGTCTTCAAGGGAATCGGTGATGGACTTCAGTACGCTGATGCCTCCCTTATTGAGGTATTCCTTGCTTAAACCGCTAGACGCTGCAACTTCCAGCTCGTTTGAACTGCGGTTAATCAGATACAGGGTGCAACCCTTGATATCAAGCGTGGTTTTGATGCTTTCTACCGTCATCTGGATGACTTTCTCGGTGTTTTTTGACTTGGTAAGAGAGCGGGTAATTTTGATCAGGGTTTCATAATTAAGCCTCAGGTTCTTCATTCTTCCCTCCTGTTTTTTCGTTATGGTTGGTGTTAAGTCGGGTAAAAATTATCCCGCCGTCCAGACCTGCGTTTCAGTGAAAATCGAACACCAAGCTCGCCAATTGAAGTAAAACCTATGATTGTGACGCTTGGATGTAGTTGTTGTACGGTAAAATAGCCTCTGGAGTGCGATATTCACTTCGAGACACTGATTTCATATTGTAACCACTGGGATCGAAATGTCATTTCAACTCTTTAAAATTCGTGCTACTTGCTGCCCATAGTGACGGGCAGGTGGTGATATTTAACAATATTCTTGCTGTATTGATAGACAACTGGTAATCGTTACGAATTAAAACCCGCTTATAGAGTGGTAGTATCGGTTTTTTGGACATAATGAGTGTTTATATTCGGGGTAAGATGCCAGATAATTCCTGCGGATCTTTTATTGATGAAGCAGGAGCCTGGAGGTTGGCAGCTCAGCTTGGATTTGCTGTTCGAGAATTGCAGATTTCTACGCTATTGCGCTTTGATTACCACGAGGGTAATGTCATCCTCTTGGTTGAGTGCACCGCGGAATTGCCGCACTTCAGACACGAGCACTTTCTGAATAGCGGCTGCCGTTTTATCGCTGTGTTTTGCAAATAGGTCTTTAACGCTGTCCTGGCCAAAGGCAACATTTTTAGCATTACGGGTTTCATAGATCCCGTCAGTTCCTATTAAAATGATATCGCCACTCTGAAAATCATCTGATACCTGGTTTTTGAAGAGAAATGAGCCATCTATACCCAGAACCACACCATCACCATCAAGTTTTGTTATCTGGCCTGTTTGTTTGTGGTAATGCAGTGCCGGCTCGTGCCCAGCCCTGATCCATTGTATTTTCCTCTCTCTTGAATCGATCTCCAGAAAGAACATCGTCGTAAAATTGCCGCTCGTTGCGCAATCTTTGGAGATTAATCCGTTTATCTGATTGAGCAAAGTGGCGGGGTCTGTGTAATTTTCCACGGCAGAAATTAAAAATGCCCGTACGGTAGTCATGAGCATAGCAGCGCCAACCCCGTGCCCGCAAGCATCTGCTACGGTTATGCCTAATTTGTCATCTGGTAAGAGGAAATAGTCATAATAATCTCCACCTGTTTGATCACAATACAATGAGAAGCCGCTTACATCATAATCTCGCAGGTAGGGACTTTTTGTAGGCAGAAGGTTTTGTTGAACTTCTTCGGCAAATTTCAGGGAACTAATCAATTCAAATCGATGTCTGAGACCATCGATCATATGGTTGGTGTGGTCTGCGATAAGGCCAAATTCATCCTGTGTTGCCACCGGAACTTTACGAGACAAATCCCCATTTTTCACTTTTTCAAGAATTTGTGTTTCGTTATTGAACAGAAGTTTGAGGTTTTTCGAATAAGATAAAATAAGATTTATTGTAAGTATCATCAGCACACTCATAATAAACAATATTTCATACGTTACTGATAGCTGGGCATTGACAATTGAATCAACATTTTGAGAAATATTAGCTAACCATTCGATGTCTCTGACAAACACCATGACCAGAATAAGGGAGACAAAGATAAACGTGGTGACCGCGAACAGCGTGAATTTTCGAGTCATTGGGTAGTAGCGTATTGACCGAGGGCCATTCTCGCCCGACTTCATGGCTGTTAAGATGACTTGTCTTTCTTTTGACAGTGATGAATCAAGCCCAATAAAAAAACCTGCAATAATACAGCCGATGATAAGGGAACCGGAGTTCTGTAGTGGAAATCCTAAGGCAAGGAAATTATATACGTTAATCAGTATTGAGGCACTAATACATATTGCAAAGTCCAGAAGAAATGCTCTTCTCGGTTGTGCAAGTGGTTCTGCAATTTCAACAAATCGTTTGACCAATACTGGCCGAAGCAACAGAAGAGCCAGAAAGGCAATTGAGATTATTATCCCCAGATGCACGGGGGACAGCGTCGCCATGTATGGTCAGACCTCACCACCATAATATGATAGTGCCAGGATTATGAATGCGTACAGTATAGCAGTTCTCATATAGAATCTTCTCTCTTAGTTAAGGAACAATTAGCACTGTTCTTGATGGTTAGCGCGAAACAAGAAGACGAAGAATTGCGCTCTAAATAAGCCAACACTTGCTGTTTGTTACATTAAAGACGAAACTCAGGGAGGACGCATTCCATTATTTTTGATCAGTAAACCTCTTTTATCACTTCCACAACACCTGAATCCTCACGATAACATACCAAAGAGCCTCTCGCCCCGCCAGAATTCCAGCAAACCCTGCGCCTTCTCACGGACATTTTTATTGCAACTCCAACTTTATCCTGATTACTCTAACCAACTATAATTATCAAATCAGATTCTTTTAGCTTCTTTACTGCAATTCTGCAGGAATCTAGCCTGGATTGACCGACGTGTTGAAAATCATTACTGTCCGATTTTTTTAACTATCCAGGATATTTCCGTTCGTAACTTGGATAAAACACTCTAAAAATCCAACGGGACGGCCTGGTTCTGGATGATTTGAAATTGCTGGAAAAGTTCAGTGGGGTTGCTTGTTGAGGCGAAGCAAGTTGTCCAGAAACCTGAGCAAGAATACGATTTCAGCCAGTAAAAAAGGCTCGAAATGGGGAGGCTTAAAATGATTGACATGTGAGTCTTTTGCGAAATGATGATTTTTGTTCAAAGTCAAGGCAGGCGAAAAATTTTTACGGCAGGCATATAATTGCTATTCCGAGGATAAAAATTTAAACATAACGTAGAGATTGAATGAAAAGACCATTTTGCAAATGGCTCATGTATGAACAGTATAATCTGGTTCTGAGTCACATACTATTACTAAACAGATCTGAATGGATTGGACTTGTGCTGTAATATCCCATTGATTATAACACTGTCTATAATACCTCGATTAATTCAGATCGTTTTATGATGATTGATTTGGTTGCTTGACAGGATGGAGAATCAGCATGGATGAAATAAAAACGACGCCTGCACAGGAAAATTATATCGAAGCGATTTACCTGATGTCGCACTCCAAACCTGTAAGACCAAGTGAGTTGGCTGAAAATCTCGGGGTAAAGCGGGCCAGTGTGTCCAAATTCATTTCATCCCTGGT
>JABDPQ010000576.1 GCA_013042695.1 Desulfobacterales bacterium
GACAGCTTGAAATAACGGGTGCAGAAAACAAATCGGAGTCACAAGCAAGGTAGCGGTATTCTGGTATGTTAGCCTCTCAAGAAAATTACATTTTTCTTGGATGGGTTTTTATATTCTCTTGACGGGGGCCTTTTAATGGGTGACCCCGTGAGTAAATAAAGAATGATATGCCCACATTGCCATAAACAAATCGAGCAGCCGCGTAATCCTGTGCCAACGGTTGATATCATCATTGAGATAAAGGACTTCATCGTTCTGATTGAGCGGAAAAACCCTCCCTATGGCTGGGCGCTGCCTGGCGGGTTTGTTGACTATGGAGAATCCTTTGAAACTGCAGCTGCAAGAGAGGCACAAGAAGAAACGGGGCTCAAGGTCAGCAATCTTGAGCAGTTTCGAACCTATTCAGACCCAAACCGTGATGCCCGCATGCATACTGCCTCAACCGTTTTTATTGCTCAAGCCCAAGGAAAACCCACTGCTGGTGACGATGCAAGTACTGCTGCCCTTTTCAACAAAGAAACACTTCCAGAGTTGGCTTTTGATCACGCCAAAATTCTTACTGATTATTATAAACAGCGGGGTCAGACTTGACCCCGCTGAACGGCCTTCTCGATAGCGTCTCTCATTTCAGCAATTGGCCCCATCTTTGTTAACACGGCAACAGGCTCTATTGTGCGTATTTGTTCTTGAAGAGATCGTTCATCATAGCCGCTAAAAATAATAATCGGCGTTCCACGCTCCTTCTTTATCCTACTGGCAGCCTCAAAACCGTTCATTTCGCCGCCAAGAGCAACATCCATCAAAATAACATCAGGCTTCTCGAGGCCTGCACGTTCAACGGCCCCCTCTCCTGTTGTTTCGATTTCTCCAGTATCATATCCATAGGAGCGTAGTTTTTTAGCAAGCATTAAACCGATAAGAATTTCATCTTCAACAATCAGCACTTTGATTTTATTTTTCGCTGCTGAATTGCTCATATTCGCTTCGTTTTTCGAGATTCTTTGAAGTTGATCATATACTGCGTACCATTGTTGCGATCGACAGTAATCTCTCCATTGAGCTGCATGACCACAAGGTTGCGGATGATCTGCAGGCCAAATGACGTTGTGGTTTCAATCGATAATTGCTCTGGCAGCCCGATGCCATTATCACCAACCATCAGCTCAATCCCACCATACAATCCTTTTTGAAGCGTAAGTGAAATCACTCCAGTTTTTTTGTCAGGAAAGGCATGTTTGAGTGAATTGGTTACGATCTCATTGATTACCAAACCAAGTGGGACGGCATAGTCGATATTGATTGCCATGGATTCGGTGTCTGCCTGAAGCAGGACATTGTCATCAAGCGCCATATGAGCAATCAGAGACTCGGTGATCTCCTGGAGATACGAGCCCAAATCAATTTCAGAAAGATTTTGAGACTGATAGAGTTTCTCATGGACGAGAGCCATCGCTCTAATACGATTTTCCGTCTCGAGAAAAATGGTTTTTGCCTTCTCATCCTCAATATCTTGGAGCTGCAGATCAAGCATAGAGATAATCACCAGCATATTGTTTTTGGTGCGATGATATATCTCCCTGAGCAGGGTTTCTTTTTCTTCAAGAGATTCTTGCAGTTGGCGGTCCTGACGCTTCAAGCGCTCATCTTTACGCATGAGGCTGCTGACATCGGTAATCGTACCAACAATTACCGCTTTATTCTGCCATGTGGCAGTCTTGGCCCAGACTTCACCATAATAGACGGTGCCATCCGTACGACGACACTTGATCGTAAAGGGGGATATATCGATACCATTCAAACATTGCCTTATATTTCCACTGACGAGCTCTTTATCATCGTCAATGACAAAATCAAGCGGATCCTTACCCTTTAGGTCTGAGGGTGTCGATCGCATCATCTCAGCCAGAGAAGTATTCACATACGTAAAGATTCCATCCTCAATAATAAAGACGCCTGCAAGGGATGCCTCCAGCGTATCGTAATACTGCTGCTGGCTATTCCTCAATGCTTCAGCGATTATCTGTCTGCGTTCAACTTCCTTGTTAAGCAACTCAATTGTAGCCACCAGCTCACTTCTTTTATCGTTCAGCTCAGCATCTTTCCATTTAACCTCGCGCTCGAGTGAGTTAGCATAATGAACCTGCTGCTCTTGAGCTGCCTGCAGTTTTTCAACCATAGTATTGAACGATTCTGCCAAAACTCCTGTCTCATCAGGAGTTGAGACTTGGCAACGAACTGAATAATCACCGCGGGCGACGCGCTTGGTAGCATCCGCAAGTGTTCGAAGAGGCATGACCAGGTATTTCAGAGCAGAAAATACGATTATTAACGCGGTAAATGTTGTCAATCCAGCCCAAAGAACACCCCTTTGCCCCATACTTTTAACCGTACCGACAAGGGCGGCGCGACTTTCATGAACTGAATGGAGCATTTCATGTTCTCGAGCAACTACCCCAAAGATCCAGCCCAATTTTTCCATTTGGCTGGTTACGACATAATAGGAATCGGGGGTTATACCAAAGTCGGAAATCAAGGCCCCTGTTTGCTGGAGTTCCTTTGCCAATTTTTGAATCTCACTGTTCTTGGAGTCAATAAGGAAAACATCAAGCTTATCAGATGAGTTAACAAGTTCAGTAGGATCAATGTCTAACCCAAAAAGATCAAAATAATCATCAGGAAAAGCGATGAGGCGACCGTTTTTATCAACCAGAAATGAGAAGAGGATGACATCATCGAGCTTGCTGCTGCCATAGTGAAGAACATCCTCGATAATGGCAGTAAGCGGTACATCAATTCCTGCAATCGCACGAAATATATTATTCTGGTCATATACCGGTGCGCTTGCAGTAAGCATAAGTCCATCAATAACATCATCTTTATAAATAGAAGTCCAACGGACTTCACGCAAACGCTCACTGCTCATAGTGAAGATCGTCACTGGTTCCCCGTCACGCAGATCAAAATCTGAAACTGGCGGCAAGTTGAAAACAACTTTTTTATTCTCAAGATTATTGGTGCAATACTGACCAATGCCCGAAACCGTTATCGAGTGGCTCGCAACAATTTCCGGAATGTCAACAAGGACCTGTTGATAAAGAGGCGTCATATGGGTAAGAGCCTTGAGTTCATTTCTTATATCTGGACTTAGATCGGGAGTTCCCCAATACATGCTGACCACTGGGTCGTTGATAGAGTTAGCCCAGATTCCACTTTGCGGCAGAACAGAGAAATGATAATCCAGAAGTGGTGTCTGTGCGTAGTAGGCAATGTTGGAATAAATAGTTGAAGCCTGCTTTCCCAATAGAGCAGCGGAGGAAGCAATCCGATCAAAATACAGTTGATATTTATCGGCCCGCTCTTTGGTGATTTCTTTTAAAGAAGCATATACATTTGCACGAATCTGCTGTTCATTAATATCAGCAGCCTGCTTTCCATAACTCTTTATTGTCTCTAGAGCCATGTAAGACAATGGTCCCACCGACAGCAAAATAACACCTGCCAAGATGATGAAAAGCTTAATACTTAGATTTGAGTTTATTTTTTTGATCATACAAAAGACACAATATGGGGTCAGGCTTGACAAATAGGTATTTTTGCAGAAAATGCCCATTTGTCAAGC
>JABDPQ010000037.1 GCA_013042695.1 Desulfobacterales bacterium
ATTTCACTCGTAAAGGTGAAAGAATTCTTTTTCTGAAGTTCACGAAATTTGTCCCAGCGTCCAAACATCAAAAGCGCGTCACCAGGCTTGATCGTTTCCCTGGTGATCTGGTCAAACTGACAGATACCATCACGACACAAAACCACCGGAACAACGCCATTTGTTTTGCGAAAACGTTTCTCACGCATTGTATGGCCTGCCAAAAGAGAGCGAGGAGTCACGATACCCTCCAGGATTCCGGCATTATTGGGTGAGAAGTCCTCGGCAAAAACGTCAAGATCCCCCTTAAAAATGAAGCCAAGCTCTTTTGCACAGCGTCGCACGTGTGCTTCATTGCCAACCAGGACCAGAATTTCACCTGAGCGGATCAACTCATCGCGTGTCGGGGCATAATTTTTCACTCTTTTATCAGGAAGATAAACACCGACAGTAGTACAGTGGTAGTTATCCCGAATGTGCAGCTCCTCCAGAGTAAAAGGACCGAAATCAGCCGGAACTTCAAGCTCATAAGCACCAGCAACCTCCTGATAAGTATCTGCAAGTGATGAGGGCATCAGGCGGTTGTCTTCCTGGTCATCGTCCATTCTGGGAATAACAAGACGACCGAAAATGACGAAATATAATAGAGCCGAACACACCAAAGCGATGCCAATCGGGGTTTGGGTGAACAAACCAAACGGCTCCAACTCTACTCCTAATATATTTAACTCGTTGGCCTGGAAAATAAGATCATTGAGAAGAATCGTGGGACTTGCCCCAACCAGAGTAATGGTACCCCCGATGATTGCACAAAAACCCATTGGCATCAAAATTTTGGAAGCGGGAATGCCTGTCTGACGACCAATCCTTAAAACGACAGGCATAAATAGAGCCGCAGCTCCAATGTTCTGCATGAAACTGGAAATCAGCGCAACTGTTGTTGAAATGAGCGTCATGATACGACTTTCTGATTTTCCGGCCAGCTTTATGATCCTTCTCGCCAGAATATTCATACAGCCTGTTTTGTCCAGTCCTGCGCCGATAATGATGACAGCAATGATGGCGACAACCGCGTTGCTGGACAAACCACTGATGGCCTCCTGAGGCGTTACCAGACCAAGGATGGGCAAGACAACCATCATGATCATGCCAACCACATCAACGCGCACCCACTCGAAGACAAAGAGGAAAATAACAATGAGCAATACCGCAAATACCAGCCCAATCTTTGTGCTGAAGACAACCTCCCGTGCTTGACTTTCCACTTCGGCAGCAAAGCCTGTGCTCATTGTCAATAAAAGCAGTCCAAGACAGAGACCAATCAAGGTTATGATTTTTTTCAACACCATGGCTCTACTCCGCTCATAATTGAACGCTACCAGCTTGGTTTTCTCTTTGATAAAAAGCATCGAAAAACTCCTCCATCTCATTGCTGATCAACATGAGATATCAGGTCGTCTACTCAAAAAAAAACTTCGTCAGCAACCAAGGCTGAAAAAATCAACAAGTAATCAGAAAACACTAACTTTGAATTATTCTATAAGATTATAAGATCATAAAGGAAGAGATTTTTAAAAGCAATGAATAGTAAAATATACGTTTCATTGCTGCCGTGAGTATTCTTGTACATCAAAAACTCGGTCTTTTTCACCGTTCGCCTTTTATCTCAATGGTCGGTTAGGTTCTACTCATTGCTCTGCTGGCGATGATTATGCAATGTTTTTCTACCGCTGTCTGGGCATCGATTAGTATATTGTCTCACCCCATCAACCTTGGTCCTGGCTAAAGCATAGGAATCGATCAAGAGTAATCTTACATGGGTGTTAGATATTTGCAACAAACTGCCAAAATTGTCATATCCCCGTACTACCCGGTCTATCGCCGAATAGACAGGAGCTGAAAAAGATTTTACAAATAATATACTATGTTTCAGGTATTTAGACCAAAAGTAGTGGTCATAAAAACATTCATATGTGTTTCGCAGTTTAATTTTGTTGTCATCAATGCCGTGGTATGGTACCGATTTGAGGTCACGATAACTCTTTGTCCAAAAGAGTTATGTTCATACTTGTTTGCAGGTTCTGTGAATGCTGTGTTGGTTCCAATAGGTGTGATAGCGCTCGTCAGATTCTTCTGTGAGAGAATTTAAAACTGGCTGCAAGTCGAACCAGAATTCCAGTGCTCAATAAACAAGCACCGTATTAAAAAGAGTTTTAACAACCCTTAAAGAGGAGGCGTTAGTATGAGGAAGTTAGTTTGTCTTGTGATGGTATCCTGTGTTGTCGCACTTTGTTTTTCAGCAATTGCATGGAGTCAGGGCAGAAAAACAACTATCAAAGTTGGTATTAATGCACCGATGACCGGCGACATACCTAAAGTTGGCGAAGGTAGCAAGTATGCCGCTGAAATGTGGCTCGAAGATGTAGAAAAAGCCGGCGGTATTGAAGTTGGCGGCACCAAGTATCCCGTTGAAATTATTCTGGAGGATAACGAGTCGAAAGCTGAATCTGCAGTCAAAGCCAATACAAAGCTAATCACCCAGGATGACGTTCTGATGATTATTGGACCACAATCATCCAAACAGGCAATTCCCGCCGGTGATGTTGCTAACAACTACGAAACCCCGATGATCAGCCCCTGGTCAACCAACCCTGATACCACCGGAGATCGTCCTTATGTTTTCCGTGGTTGTTTTCTGGATCCTTTTCAGGGACCGGTTCTGGCTAACTTTATCACTGATGAGTTCGGCTACAAAAAGGCAGCAGTACTCTATGATGTAGCCAGTGACTATCCCAAAGGACTCGCTGAGTTCTTCAAAATGGCCTGGGAAGAGAAACACGGTGCAGGTTCTGTCGTTGCCTATGAAAGTTTTACCACGAAGGATACCGATTTCAGCTCTCAGCTGACCAAAATCATTCGTTCCGGGGCAGATGTCCTTTTTACCCCGCAGTACTACAATGAAGTTGCCCTGATCGTGCAGCAGGCCAAAGACCTTGGCTGGAAAGGCCCGATTGTTGGCAGCGACTCCTGGGGATCTGCCGAGACCGTTGAGTTGTGTGGCGAAGCCTGTTACGGCCAGTTCTTCAGCACCCATTATGCAGCTGCTGGGGCCCAAGGCGCGACCAAAGCCTTCATTGACCGCTACAAGGAAAAATACGGCTATGTACCTGACGACGTGGCAGCCCTCACCTGGGATTCGCTGCGACTGGCTCAGGCTGCCATTGAAGGTTCTGGCAAAATGACCGGCAAAGTCAAGGATGACCGTAAAGCTGTCCGTAATGCCCTTGCAAAAATCGAGAACTTTGAGGGTATCACCGGCAAGATGACCTTTACCGAAGAAGGCGACCCGATAAAGTGTGCTGTTATCGTTAAAATTAGTGACAAAGGTGAGTACGAATTTTACAAATCAATTTGTCCCTGATCGCCAATAGATTTAATTAGCAACATGTAATTATACCGCTCAGTCTGGTGTGCAACATCTGGTTGCGCACCAGACTTTTTATTGGCAGTATATTGTGCCGGTCTGCAGCTGTACTAGAAACAGTAAGGCTCTTCGACTGTGGAAAGGTATCAATTTCAAGGTACCATAATTGCTTAAATCCTTATCGGCAAGCAGTTCAGCCGATAGAACAGGAGCTGTGAGATGGATTATTTTCTGCAGAACCTTATAAACGCCCTGCAATGGGGCAGCTTCTATGCCGTCATATCGATAGGATATTCCATGGTCTACGGGGTCCTGATGCTGTTTAACTTTGCCCACGGCGATATTTTCATGGTAGGGACTTATATTGGCTTTGGCATAGCAACCATGCTGCTGGCACTTTTCTCTGCCTTTATGCCCGGCTGGATGATTTTTATTCTCGTCGTCATCATCACCATGTTTCTTGCTTCATTTGTTGGAGTGTTTGTGGAAGTGGTTGGCTACCGCCCCCTTCGCGGGGCTCCTCGGGCATCTGCTGCAATCACCGGCCTGATGATTGGCATTATTTTTGAAACCGGCAACCTGATCATTCTCGGTGCCCAGCGTTTCAGCTTTCCTCCCCTGATTAAATCCGTCTCCTACAATATCGGCGGTGTCTACTTTACCAACGTCAAGGTACTTATTATCGCGGTATCCCTGGTTCTGATGCTTGCCCTGCACACGTTTATTCAGAAGACCAAGTGGGGTATGGCTATGCGTGCCATGTCCTACGATTTTCTTGCCGTCCCATTGATGGGAGTATCCATTAATGTCATTGCTCCATTGACATTTGCCATCGGTGCCGGACTGGCTTCCGTTGCCGGTATCCTCTATGGACAGGCCTATCCAGTGCTCGATCCCTATATGGGTATCGCACTTGGTTGGAAAGCCTTCGTCGCCGCAATCCTAGGTGGTAGAGGATCCATCATGGGTGCTGCTCTTGCCGGCTACCTGCTCGGATTTATCGAAATGTTTGTTCCAATGATTTTCCCATCTACGTTCAGGGACCTGATTGCCTACTCCATCATTCTGGTCATTTTGACATTCAGACCGCGAGGATTTTTCGGCATGGCGCACAGCACTCAACTCAGACTGTAAGATATGGAGTTTCAGGCTTTCCCGTTATTATATACTGGATTCTCGCATGGAAATGATAAAGAAATTTTTTAGAATATTCTCTGTTGTGCCTCTGGCTGGTTGGCTTCTTGGCTGGTTTACGGCAGTGCTGATAGAGTATTACCTCGGCGATCTGATCTCTTACTATCTCTATCTGCCAAAGATACCGGTTCTTTTTGGCACCTTGATTATGCTTAAAGAACCGCTGCTGATACCCAGCGCCTTGGCATACAATCTATTTGTTTATTTTCTGCCAATCTTTCTCGTTGGAAGAGTTCTGGCACCGGCCACCAACGGACTTGCGGCCGCCCTTGAAAAAATGCCGCTCTGGCTGGCAACCCTGCTCCACCTGGCTGCTCTTTACGGCATCCTGCATATGTGGGCCGGCATCAACGATTATCGGGCTCTGGTCGTCAAATTGACTATGATTGCCATCATCCTGACCCTCAGCCTCAATATCATCAACGGTTACCAGGGTGAATTCTCCTGTTCTCATCCAGGCTTTATGGCCTTGGGGGCATACGCCTCGTCCACCCTGACACTACTGTTATTTGCCAATGATAAAATGTTTGGCGAGGCTCTGCTTAACCCGGCACTAGGGCCCTGGCTCTTTCCTTTTATCCTAATTATCGGGGGAATCGTTGCAGCACTTGGTTCACTGATTGTCGCTATCCCCTCATTTCGTACCAGGGGAGACTATCTGGCCATCATCTCACTGGCCTTTCTGTTTATTGTTAAAAGTGCCATTGAGAACCTCGAGATCATCGGCGGCCCGAGAGGCATGAGCAGCCAACCCAATTATGCCACCATGCCGGTTGTTTTTATGTGGATGTCGCTGTGCATCTGGATAATCCATAACTTCACCACCTCTGTCATTGGCAAAGCCCTCAATGCGGTACGTGATAATGAGCCTGCCGCCAACTCAATGACGGTGAATACCCGTAAAACGAAAATGACCGCATTCATGTTCGGGGCCTTCTGGGCAGGAGTCGCAGGCGGCCTTTTTGCTCATGTGCTCCGTTATGTTAACCCGGGGACCTTTGGTCTTCAGAAGCTGGCTGAGATTCTGGCCATGGTGTATTTTGGGGGACTCAACTCGATCTACGGCTCCATTGTAGGCGCGGTGAGTATCAGTGTTTTAGGTGAGGCCCTGCGTCCTCTTGAGTTATTCAAGTGGATTATTATTCCGCTGATCTTGATTCTTGTCATGATCTACAGACCCCATGGTCTGATCTCTTTTACCGAATTGAATGTCAAAGAGGTAATGCGGCCTCGCAACAAACAACGCTCAGAGGGGGGTGAAAGATGACACCGCTACTCAGCGTCGTAAACATGACTCACTATTTTGGTGGCCTGTGTGCTGTCAATAATTTTAATCTTACCGTTGAACCAGGCCAGATAAAAGGGTTGATCGGCCCGAACGGGGCAGGAAAAACTACCGTCTTTAACCTTATCACCGGTGTTTATACACCTACTGAAGGCACCATTGAACTCGAGGGTGACAACATCAAAGGGCTTGAAACTCATCGCATTGCCGCTATGGGCCTTGGCAGAACCTTTCAGAATCTTGCCTTATGGCGGCATATGAACGTTCTGGATCATATCCGCATGGCTCACTATTCGCAGCTCAGCTACGGACTGCTCGGAGCGTTTTTCGGCACGCCGAAATGCAGGGAGCAAGAGGCAAAAGTCAAAGAAAACTCCGACAAGCTCTTAGAAATATTCGATATCAATCAATTTGCCACCCATAATATCGGCAACTTACCCTATGGCGCTCAGCGCCGTGTTGAAATGGCGCGGGCCATGGCGACCAATCCCAAAGTCCTTTTTCTCGACGAACCGACAGCAGGTATGACCCCGGATGAGCTGATCAGAATGATCGAGATCATCCGACAGGTACACCGGGATTTTGATATAGCTATTTTTGTTATCGAACATCGGATGAAATTTGTCATGGACTTATGCGAATCAATACAAACCCTTGTTTTCGGTCAAGTTATTGCAGAAGGGCCGCCGGTAGAAATCCAGAATAACCCGGAAGTTATCGAAGCCTATCTGGGCAAGGAGGACGTGCACTGATGCAGCTGGTAGTTGAAAACCTTTCGGTTTCTTATGGCAATATCAAGGCCCTGCACGGAATCAGTTTCTCTGTTGAACAAGGCGAGATTGTGACCATCATCGGCGCCAACGGGGCAGGCAAGAGCACAACACTGCGGGCTATTTCTCGTATGATTCCCTCAGAACCCGGCTCTAAGATCGAATTTATGGGTGAAAATATTCTTAAATACAATACCGATAAAGTCGTCTCAAAGCTGGGAATTTCCCATGTGCCGGAAGGCAGGATGATCTTTGGTAATCTCACCGTTACCGAGAATTTGATCCTGGCATGCTTTGCCAGAAAAGATTCCGATGCGGTCGCCAAAGATAAAAAATGGGTGTTTGATCTCTTTCCGCGGCTTCAAGAACGCAAGGACCAGCTTGCAGCCACCCTCAGTGGGGGTGAGCAACAGATGCTTGCAGTAGGCCGGGCCTACATGAGTGGCAGAAAGATCATGATACTCGATGAGCCCTCCATGGGACTTGCTCCCTTGCTGATGCTCGATATGTTTGATGCGTTGCGCGAAATTAACAGCCAGGGGACGACGATCCTGCTCGTTGAACAGAATGCCCGGCTCGCCCTGAAGTTTGCCACTCGAGGGTATGTCCTTGAGCACGGACATTTGGTGCTACAAGGTATTGCTGATGATCTGCTCGATGATCCCGAGGTCAAGAAAGCATATCTGGGAGCATAACGGTCTCCTTTTGTGCGGGAGTAATCATGAGAGTTGCAATAAACGGCTACGGTAGGATTGGACGCTGTATAGTCCGAGCGCTCTATGAATCTGACAAGCGTGATCGGATCGATATTGTCGCAATTAATGAGCTCTCGGACATTTCCTCAATTGCCCATCTAACCCGGTTCGATTCAACCCATGGCACATTCATCAAGCCGGTAACCTTTGATGAAGAGCACATTATCATTGATGGAGATGCCATTCATGTCTCAAACGAAGGTGATGTCTCCCGCCTCCCCTGGTCCGATCTTGATGTTGATGTCGTGCTGGAATGCAGCGGCAGTTTTACCGAGAGAAAGACAGCAGAGCTCCATCTTGCAAGCGGTGCCAAAAAGGTCATCTTTTCCTGCCCTGCACAACCCGACGTTGATGCTACCATCGTCTATGGTTTGAATCACCACATCCTCTCTGCTGATAAGACAATCATATCGAATGCTTCCTGCACCACTAACTGCATCAGTCATGTCATACAAATTCTTAATGACCGATTCATGATCAAACATGGTGTCATCACGACGATTCATTCAATGATGAACGACCAGCCGGTTATTGATGCCTATCACAATCCTGACCTGAGAAAGAGCAGGAGCTCCAGCAACTCAATTATCCCTGTTACCACTGGCCTTGCTAAAGGAATAGACCGTATTTTCCCTGAATTGACCGGACGGTTTAAGGCCGTGGCGCTACGGGTGCCGACCCTCAACGTCTCAACCATGCAGCTCACCGCACTGGTTGCAAAAAATACGGACAGAAACGAAGTCAATGCATCTTTCCAGCAGGCGGCACGCGGCGGTTTAAGCGGTATTCTCGGATTTTCAGAACTTCCTCTGGTCTCCTGCGATTTTAATCATGACCCCCATTCTGCAGTGGTCGATGGCAACCAGACGAGTGTCTGCGGTGAAAACCTCATAAATGTCATGGCCTGGTTTGATAATGAATGGGGGTATGCCAACCGCATGCTCGATACTACCCTGGCGCTGATGAGTCTCTAGCCTGAATATTTCATGAAAAACAGAACAGATTATTTAAAATCATATTAATATCATAGTGATATGCTTGATTACGAGCATATGACCGAGGATACAGTTTGTACCATAAATCAAGAAAATCTTTTTGT
>JABDPQ010000579.1 GCA_013042695.1 Desulfobacterales bacterium
GTGACAGGCTTTCTGGCAGGATGATGTTAGATGTTTCGAGAGCTACGCCTCTTTCAATGATATTTTCAAGCTCACGGACGTTGCCTGGAAAATCATATTCCATGAGTACCTGCAGCCCATAAGAGGAAATTTCTTTTACTTGTTTACCAAGTTGATTGGAGTATTTTTTCAAAAAATGATCGGCGAGCAGCGGGATGTCACTCTTTCGTTCCCGCAGAGATGGAACTCGTAACGGGACCACGGCAAGACGATAGAACAGATCTTCCCTGAATCTCCCTGCCCTTATTTCCTCTTCCAGAATCCTGTTGGTTGCCGCAATAATTCGGACATTAATCGTTTGGTGTTTGGTGCCACCGACAGGTTTTATTTCACGCTCCTGTAAGACGCGAAGCAGCTTGGTTTGTATAATCGGAGTCAATTCCCCAATTTCATCGAGAAAGGCAGTGCCACTATTTGCCTCTTGGAAAAGCCCTGGTTTGTTGGCTATAGCCCCTGTAAAGGAGCCTTTGACATGGCCAAAGAGTTCACTTTCCATGAGCTCCTCGGGAATGGCACTGCAGGTAATTGGTACGAATGGCTGGGCCCTCACTTTACTGCTGGCATGAATCGCCTGGGCAACAAGTTCTTTACCTGTACCTGACTCGCCATAAATCAGGACGTTGGCAGGGGTGGGCGCAATCCTTTTGATCATATCAAATATTTTCAGCATTTCCCTGCTTTTGCCAATAATATTCGGGAAGAGGCGTTCGGCATGTTCCCCGTCAACTGTGCGTGCCTCCTGGTTAGTAGCGGAGTAAATAACGGATTTGATTTCATCAACATTAAAGGGCTTGCTGATATAGTCGAAGGCTCCATTTTTCATGGCCTGAACAGCATCATTTGGGGAAGCAAAGGCGGTGATCATGATGACCGGTAGATCCGGCAACAGCCTTTTTGCCGCTTCGAGCAGCTCAAGACCGGTCATACGGGGCATGCGTATATCACTAATGACCAGATCAAACGTTTCCTTTTGTATGCAAGTCAGTGCCTTTTTGCCATCTTCAGCAGTTATTACGTCATGTCCTTCTTTAAGGAGCAAAATCTTGAGAAAATCTCTCATGCTTTGTTCATCATCTACGACAAGTATTTTGAGCATAGTTATTGTCCGCTAGTGAGGATCTGCTTTTTTAAAACGTAAATCATTTACTCTATCGGCATTTGAGACGATAAATCTTAAGGTATTCTATCGTAATAAATGATAAAAAGCCAATTGGACCGAATCAGTTTTCCTAAGGATAAGAATCATCAATTTTAAAAAACAGGATTGATTAAACAGCAGGCTCTTTTTTTTCTTTATTCTCAAGTGAAAGCAAACCGGTGACAAAGATTGCAAAAAGACTGCCCAAATGGTATTGAAGCTCAGTACTCTCAGATGATAACTCGATAATATGAGAGCCACTTGCAAAACGCCCTTTTCGTTAAACTTCTGCGTTATGCTTAAATTTTTATCCTCGGAATAGCAATTATATGCCTGCGGTAAAAATTTTTCGCATGGTTTGATTTTGAACGAAAATCATCATATTGCAAAAGGCTCATGAATCAAAGAATTCCGATGAACAATCAGGCTGAACCGCTTAACGACCAACCCCTAACAGAACATCTCCGCGAATTGCGAAGCTGTCTTATCTATTCGTTTATTGCTGTTTTTATCGGTTTTTGTCTATCATACCTGGTTATCAGACCGATAGGGACCTGGTTTTTTAAACCGTTGGTCAGTGTTTTGCCCGAAGGTACGAGCCTTATCTTTACTTCATACCAGGAAGGGTTTTTTTTTACCTAAAACTCGCTCTTGTTTGCGGTATTCTCTGTGCGAGCCCGGTGATTTTTTATCAGGTCTGGCGTTTTATAGCTCCCGGCTTATACAGGCATGAAAAACGAATTGTCATACCATTTACCCTGATATCCACACTGTTTTTTCTATCAGGCACAGCTTTTGGCTATTTCATCGTTTTTCCGCCTGCCTTTAAATTTCTGGTCGGCTATAATACCGCGTTTCTTACTTCGTTGCCTTCCGTGAGCGAGTATTTTTCTCTGGCAATCAGGCTACTCATTGCCTTTGGCTTGATTTTTGAGATGCCGGTATTGATGGTTTTCCTTGCCAAAGCCGGACTTGTGAGCGTTTCTTTTCTCAACAGAAACCGAAAATATGCCATTCTGATAAATTTCATTATCGCGGCAATATTAACCCCGACACCTGATGTCGTTAACCAGATGATGATGGGCGTGCCGCTCATTGTGCTCTACGAGGTCAGTGTCTTGTCAGTCTGGTTTTTTGGTCGTCAAACCTTTCAGGGGTTTGATCCGAAACCAGAAGCATAAATCAAGGCGGTCGGCTGGATTTATCAACACATCTGCGTTATAAAATAGCATAGCAAAGATTGATTAATGCAGGTTTTTCCACTGGCTAAGTATCTGGATGTTATTGGTAACTGGTCTGATTATGATGGGCAGAGAGTGAATCTTCTCTGTCTGTGATCGAAGCGATATGAACAATAAAAAAACTCATCAGAATTCTGGAGGGATACATGTCTAACAATGCGCTATTTCAAAAGGCACTTGAGGTTGGCCGACCGCCAAATGTTCAAAAACTTTTTCCTCATTCACGAGCACTGCTTGTCAGCGGCAGGGTGGTGGATCAGGCCCTTCGAAAAAAAGGCAAGGCAATAACCATGGCCGCAAACGGCAGAAATTTCTTTGTGATCAGGGGGGCCTTGCAGGCCGCACAGAGAGCGAATGCTGCCATAATTATTGAAATTGCCAAGTCAGAGTCCAATTATTGCCCCGTTAATTTTTGGAATATAGCCCGATTGGTTGATGGCGCCTGCAATGAACTTGGCATCACCATTCCCGTTGCCGTTCATGCCGATCATTATGGGATTAAGTCAGAATCTGATGTTGTTGCGGCAAAATCTGAGATTCCTACACTTTTTGAAATGGGTGTTACCTCGATTGCCATCGACGCATCCCATATGCCTGATGATCAAAATTTGCTCGCCAACCTCGTCTTAAACAGCTCTGTTCCTGCTTGGGCAGGTCTAGAGACAGAAGTTGGTGAAATAAAGGGTAATCAGGGATTATCAACCGTTGACGATGCCTGCTTTCTCATCAAAGGCCTTAATGCACATAATATTTTCCCTGAGTGGATTGCTTTGAATAACGGCTCTGCACATGGAATAGAAGCCAGTGGAGAAGGCATACAGGTCGAGTTGACGGCAGAGATACATAAACATTTAGAACCTTACAAGGTCTCTGGTGCTCAACATGGTACTTCAGGCAATAGCTCACAAAAGCTCAGAGATATTGCAACACGTACGATCACCACCAAAGCAAATGTCGCCACAGCCTTGCAGATGGTTTCCTGGGGTGTGGAAGTCAATGACTACGGCAACGCAATCAGTGACTCATCCGGGCAACTGAAGAAGGTGGTCGGCGAAGGGGTTACTGAAGAAGTCTGGGATAAGATGACCTCGCTGGCAGAGAAAAATGGCTGGAGTGGAGGAAACTACAAAAATCTTAACCTACCGGTAGACAACTGGTTGATGGGCCAGCCCCAA
>JABDPQ010000581.1 GCA_013042695.1 Desulfobacterales bacterium
CACGATATGGGAGTGGTTGCCGAAACGGCAAAACGGGTGATCGTCAAGTATGCAGGACAACAGGTCGAACAACAGGATATTAAGGGGTTGTTTGGCAATCCGCACCATCCTTACACTGCTGCCCTCCTGGCGGCTCTGCCCGAGCGCGCGACCAGCAAGCACCTGCCGTCGATTGCTGGTGTGGTTCCAGGTCAATTTGACAGCCCAAGTGGCTGTCTTTTTTCTCCGCGCTGCAAATATGCGACGGATCTGTGCAGGAGCCAGGAACCTGCCAGAGCTCCAGCTGAGCTTGGGTATGCGCTCTGTCATTATCCTCTCGAAAATGGTATTCCCAGAAATCACCCGGGAGATGAGGAGGCGGCATGATCAACGACACCATTCTTGAAGCGCAAGACCTGAAACGATACTATGAGGTCGTGCGGGGAACGTTCAAACCAAAGGCTACATTAAAAGCGCTGGATGGCGCCACCTTCACACTTGAGAAAGGCAGAACGCTTGCCGTTGTCGGTGAATCGGGGTGCGGCAAGTCGACACTTGCACGACTGGTTACAATGATTGAACCGCCTACTTCAGGAGAGCTGAAGATCAGGGGTGTTGACATTGTCGGCTCGGATCGAGCCACGCGCAGAAAACTCAAGTCAAAAGTCCAGATCGTTTTTCAGGATCCTTATGGATCCCTTAATCCCCGGCAAAAAATAGGCCACGCATTAGAAGAGCCATTGCTGGTAAATACCACGATGACAAAGTCTGAGCGGCGCAATGCAGCGAGTGATATGATGGAGCTGGTCGGGCTCAGACCAGAGCAGTATGACCGTTATCCTCATATGTTCTCAGGTGGTCAAAGACAGCGAATCGCGGTTGCCAGGGCATTGATGCTCAATCCTGAAATGCTTGTGCTTGATGAGCCGGTTTCTGCCCTTGACGTATCGATTCAGGCGCAGATTCTAAACTTAATCGCAGATCTTCAAGATCGGTTGAATCTTGCATATCTCTTCATCAGTCATGATCTCTCGGTGGTAAAACACATCGCCGATGAAGTTATGGTCATGTACCTCGGTGTTCCCATAGAAATGGGTGCAAGAGACGTCATTTTCAATCATCCCCGTCACCCGTACACCCGCGCCCTTCTGTCGGCAACGCCAACGGCTGATCCTTTCAAGGAAAAGAAACGCATCGTTCTTCACGGCGAGCTGCCGTCACCGATCGATCCACCCCCAGGCTGTTCATTTAATCCTCGCTGCTCAGAAGTAACTGCTGAGTGTCTCAAAAAATTTCCAGATACTCGCACTATTGGAGAATCACAGGTCGCCTGCTATAATCCGCTTGATTGATGTAAAGCTGTAGATACGACTGTACACCTTATAATTGAAGTCGGAAATTAGCCAGGTAAACGGCAAAGATAACGACGATACCACCCATGATCTGTATAGGGGTGAGCGTCTCACCGAGCAGGGTCCATGCCCCGAATGCGGTAATGACCGGAATGGCATTAATGAAAACCGATGCCCGAGCAGCACCAATTCTGCTCAAAGCAAAATTATAACAGAGAAAGGCGCCAATAGTGGCAAAAACGGTCAAGCAGATGACGGCGATAATTGCCTCCATGCTGATGTGCTGCCAATTCATGGAACCAAGATCCCAGAGAAAAAAAGGCAGAAACAGAAGAGCTCCGAAGATAACTTGCAGGCCGGTAATCTGAACAGCAGAGATGGTTTGACCGAGATAGCGGGCGAAAATGATATAGATTGTTGCAGATAAGACTGCTCCGAAAATGAGAAAATCTCCCCACAATACCCCTGAAGATATCGCTGCCTCTCTCTCTCCAAAAACAAGAAGAGCGACGCCCAGAAGAGACATGAGGATCCCTGCTGCATTAATCAGCCTGACACGTTCTTTGAGAAAAATGGTAGATAGAATAAGAACCAGAACCGGTATTGTGGCGATAATCAGAGAGGTTTTGGTTGCACTGGTATATTTAAGACCATAGGTTTCAAAAAAGAAGTAGAGACCAGGTTGAAACAATGCCAATAGGAATAGTTTTGTAAAGGTGTCTTTGTTGATTGGTGGAGCCCCTTTGCGGAACAGCAGGCAGGCGAAAAATATTGCTGCTGTCGAGAAGCGGGCAAAGATCAAACAGAATGGCGTAAAACTTGCCAGGGCAATCTTGGTGGCGATAAAAGAGAACCCCCAGAATATAACGGCAAGTGCAAGTGCTGCATAGGTTGTAAACTGTTTTTCTGCGATCATGATCTTGTGGTAATTTTAGGTGCCACTGATACTAGCAGCATGAATTTATGTTGCAAGGGTATTGCCTCTTCCAGGTGATGTTTTTTTGGAGGCGATGCTTGAGCTTTACTACCACTCTCTGCTGGGACGAGATCGACCTCATTGCACTGCCACGACATCATCCTAAAACCAGCAGCCACCGAAGTTCTTAGATCACTTACTGGATCATGTTTGTGCAGAGTGGAATCGTTCTATTTTGTTGTCGCTATAATTATTTCTGATTACACGAAAAGTCGGTTGTTCTGCAGATGGCGCTATGTTATAAAAGACTATTCGCTGGCTAGCTGAAGAACGAAATTAGTCCCGCCTTAGAACTGGAAATTATTATCTGTGTGAAGATCAACCGTATAAATCACGAACAACAAATGAGGCGTAGATGAGAATCGAAGTACCTCCGGTTACGAGAAGACCATACTGAATTGTGGTAATACTGGCAGCCGCGCAGAGATGTGCAGGCTGCTTGTTTATTTGTAAAAGACTAAATGAAAAGGAGAAAATGATGAAAAGATTTACAATGATGTGTGTTGTCATCATGGCGGCCCTGGCGCTAACTGGAGGAAGTGTTCTTGCCGGCGCTTTGGAAGAGATTCAGAAAAGAGGAACACTTCGAGTTGGTATGGAACCCGGATACATGCCTTTTGAGCTGACAAACCAGAAAGGCGAGATCATCGGCTTCGATGTTGATATGGCAAAGCGCATTGCCAAAGCCATGGATGTGAAGCTTGAGCTGGTTTCAACCGCCTGGGATGGTATCATTCCTGCGCTGCTCACCAATAAGTTTGATATCCTCATGTCTGGTATGACGCTCACGCAGCAGCGCAATATGAGTATTAACTTTGCCCAGCCTTATATCATCATTGGACAGTCTATTCTGGTGAATAAAAAATTTGAAGGAACCGTTGAGGATTACAAAGACCTCAATGACCCGAAATACACCATTGCCTCAAAACTTGGTACCACCGGTGAGCAGGCAGTTAAACGGCTGATCCCCAATGCCAAATACATCTCTTACGAAACCGAGCAGGAAGGTGTGTTGGAAGTCATAAATGGTAAAGTTGATGCCTTTATTTATGATCTGCCATATAACGCCATCGCCTATGTTCAGCGTGGTGGGACAAAAATCTTTCACCTTGACAAACCGTTTACTTTTGAGCCGCTTGCCTGGGCTGTCAGGAAAGGCGATCCTGACTTTCTCAACTGGCTGAATAACTTTATGTTCCAGGTTAAGAGTGACGGAACGTATGAGAAGATTTATAAAAAGTGGTTTCAAGATGATGCCTGGCTGAAAGAAATTCAATAAAACCAATAGGTTTTGAATCGTGAAGATTACAGAAAAAGCATGGTTCTGGAAAATTCTACTGGCAGTCATCCTGATTGTGATGTCTGCCAGTATTTACGGTTCGGTAGCGCGCATTGATTACGAATGGCGCTGGTACCGGGTCCCGCAGTACTTTCTCTATAAAGCCGAAGACCCTCTGAAAATTCCGTTTGATGGCAGGGTTGAACAGATTGCCGGCAAAGGTAGCAAAGCAGCAGTTACCCTTGTTTCTGAAACCGGTGAAAAGATGGCGGTAGAGGTTGATGCTGAAACGGTAAAGGTTTCAGAAGGTGAAGACCTCTTTGATGGTGATACCGTTGGTTTTACCAGCCAGTGGCGACTGGGACCGCTGATGACCGGGTTATGGACTACCCTGTGGATATCAGCAGTTGCCAGTGTTCTGGGCCTGATTATTGGCCTGATCGCAGGCTTGATGAAGATATCCAAAAATTACACCGTGTCTACCCTGGCAGCAATTTATGTAGAAATTATCCGCGGCACGCCATTGCTGGTGCAGATTTTCATTGCCTATTTCTTTTTCGGTACTGTTTTTAATCTGGATCGTAACGTTGCCGGCATCGGGGCACTGGCCTTGTTTGCCGGAGCCTATGTCGCTGAAATCATCAGGGCGGGGATTCAATCTATAACACGAGGGCAGATGGAAGCGGCCCGATCGCTTGGTATGAGTTTGCCCCAGGCGATGATGGATATCATCCTGCCGCAGGCCTTTAAGCGCATTCTGCCGCCCCTTTCAGGTCAATTTATCTCTCTGATCAAAGACTCCTCGCTGGTTTCGGTTATTGCTATTACCGATTTGACTAAATCCGGTCGGGAAATCATAACCAGCACCTTTGCAACCTTTGAAATCTGGCTTGTGGTTGCCGCAATGTACCTGATTGTCACTTCGGTGCTGTCACAATTTGTTTTCTATCTGGAAAGGAGGCTCGCGGTCAGTGATTAAGGCGGAAAACGTTGTAAAGATCTTCAGCGGA
>JABDPQ010000386.1 GCA_013042695.1 Desulfobacterales bacterium
TTTTGTTCAGGTGAGGCAATTGATTTTGCCTTAGACTTGGAAGTAGCCGACTGCTGTTGTGGTGGCAAAACGGTGAACTTAACTGTGTCCCCTGTAGAGGGAGCTTTCCCCTGATAGTAGACCCGAACTTTATAAGTACCAGCAGCAAGATTTCCAAATTTCAGCTTTTGCAGTTTTTTATATTGCGCAGTCCCGATTTTGAACTCCTGAATTAGCTGAAATCCTGGATCATGACTCGTTTTGATTACGATGTTGGCAGGCATCCTGAAAGTCTGGTTGTTCTGCGGTTGCACTATCTTCGCTGGTGATTTTGGTGGTGCCGGACGGAGTTCCAGCGGCGAATGGCGTTGTTTTTTTATCTGGGGGCTCAGATTGTCGGTTGTGTGTTTATGAAAAGATTGATCCGTGCCGCTGCCGGTATCGTTGCTGCCGATTACTTTACTGCTCTGAGTGGCTGCAATGTCACCAACCTTGGTGGGTGTGCCAGGCAGTTTCGATGCCTGGGTTAGACTCCTTGTCTGATGGCCGACTGTAAATTCCCTGTATTGGCTGTACATCGCTCCGGGGGTGTCCAGTTTCACCCGGTAGCGATACTTTCCGGCCTCGGCAACCCTGAACTTTGCTTGTGTTACAACTTGATCGGATCCGCCTGTTTGAGACGACTGCATGACAACTGGCCGGATTGATCCCGTTTTCTGCCACCTTTTCCCGTCGTGGTATTGGAATTCGAAGAACGGCTTTCGCCCGGCAGGATGCTTTACCGAAAGGGTGGCAAGACCTCCGGCAGGAATTGTCCAGGCTTGCGGTACCGGTATAAGTTTGGGAGCTGCTGTAAATGATTTTGTCGTTGTGTGCTTTTGATTGCTTTTTGTTCTTCTTTCTATTTTAAGAGACTGCGATACATTGCCGCTTGGTTGAGCGGTTATTTTACTTTTTTTCAATGCTATAAGTTTATTCCCGACACCGGTATGTTGCCTTTCAGGGTGATTAAGCCCGGTCATTTTCATTTCCTTAATAACTTGCTGTTTCAAATTATCTTCGTTGTTTATAAGAGCCCGCTTGTGTATTGATGAGTGAATAAAGCTCTGGGCTTGCGAGGTTGACTGAACAAGCTTATCCATCTCCGCGACATTCATCCTTTCAGGTTGGCCTATCCAAAAATATCTCCAGGAAGACCACGCCGTCGAGAATTCTGTATTTGACCTGCCAACCGTGGCGCGAACTCTAACCCGGTATAATCCTGGGCTATTTTGGCCAAATTCTAATGATATCGGGAAAGGTTTATAAACAGAACCATCAAGACTTTTCGCTTCGAAGTGCTGTTCCCAGATATGAGTCAGTGTTTCAGGCATTTTGATATCACCGACCCATTCCGGTGCACTGACCCGTTTTTCTATGGTCAAATCAAACATATCTATTAAGAAACCAATCTCATAATACCTAAAATCAATATAGAGAGCTTTGGCTGTCTCGGGAATAACCTGATAATGAGTTGGCTCAGTAATAAGTATTTCGTCTGTTCCCTGGGAGCCTGCATATGGATCCCAATCGGAAAGCAGCTGGTCGACAGGGGTGGTTGATTCCCATTTTGCAACACCAGCCATGATAGTTGTTGGCATGAGTGCTGCCGAAAAGGGAGAGGGAAATTGAAAATCAACACCTCTCCCATCTTTGCTGTAACTCTTTTTTGTTAAGGAGCAAGAAGCAGGTCCAGGGCCGTGCGACCATGGATTTTTACTGCAACCGTACCCATATTCAGCCAGAATCCCGCCTATTATATAGATTGTTTCGGTTGCCTGACCGGTGTCGTAATCGTAGGTGCCAAAGAAATAAGTCTGTTGCCATTCGCCGTCGTCCGACTCATCAGTCAGGGAACCGAGTTTGAGATATTCCTTTTTGCAAGATCCCTGCAACAGGATCCTGAAAGTGGGCTGGCCTCCTGCGCTCAACGGTCCTAGTGTCACATTGTTGCAGATCGAACTTAACGGTGCGCAGATTGAAAAGTTGGGCGATAAGACGATGATACTGGCAACAAACAAGACTGAAAATTTACCCAACAGCTTCATACGCACACCCATTTTAAGATTCTAATCGACAATCGAATCCTTGCCATTTCAGGCATTCATATCAGTACGATATCCTGGCTTATGTTCATTGACCAACTGGTTTCTTGAATTGCATTGACTTCGGTACAGGTTGTGTCTGAGGTAGCGCCTGAGGCTTGGGCTGCTGCTGCACCGCCTTCTTCTTTACCGGCGGCCGGACGTTGAAGGACACCTCTTGCCAATCTATACCTTTTGTGTCGTAGCGGACCCGGATCTTGTAATTGCCGGCACTAAGGTTCTCCAGCTTGCCGTCCCTCATCTTAATGAAGGAGCCGTTGTTTCTGCTCAACGCAAATCTCAGCTTGATCCGGCTGTCGTGGCTGGTCGTCACCGTTACATTGGCAGGAGCCCAGAATGACTGGTTGTGTTTTGGTGAAAGTATCAGAACCGGCCTTGCCGGTTGCAGCTGTTTGGCGACTTTGGGAGTCGTCGAATCGGAGCCGCGTAGCTCGTTGGCCGATGATTTCGGTGCTGTTTTCGCCGAGCCGTCCTGTGCTGGCTGGGCTACCTTCTGCTTACTGATCGCTGTTCCGGCCGCCGCCCCTTTTCCTGCAGTACCCATCTGCGGAGATAAGCTTCCCTGGGGACCGACCACCATAAATGTTTGATAGGAGCTGAATTTATTTCCGGTCTTGACCCGGTAGCGGTATTTACCCGGCTGGGCGAGTCTGAACTTGGCCTGGGTGACGACCAGGCCGCGTCCCCCTTTCGGGGTCTGCATGCTAAACGACCTGATCGACTCGGTTTTACGCCAACCTTTCTTATCGAAATATTCAAACTCGAAGGCTGGCTTCTGACCGGCTGCATGCCTGACCGGCAGGCCGGCGAGGCTGTTTACCAGGTAACGTTGGTTTCTGGGTAGCGGGATGAGTTTGGGTGCAGGGAGGTCAAGAGGTTCCATCCCTTTCTTGACCATTGGCGTTGCCAGCGGAGATCCCGGCATCGATTTGGTGGTAACCTGACTCTGCTGTTTTGAGAGGGCTATGCCGGAGAGTGCGGCACTGTCAACCACCGGTTTTTTATCGACCTGCAGCGCAGCGATACTGAACTGCTGCCACTGGCCGTAGTAGTTTTTAAACTCCTCAACCCAGCCGTCACCCTCTTGTTTGATCTCTCTTTCCTTGGCCCAGGCCCTTATTTTATAGCGGCCGGCAGCAAGGCAGTAATTCTTGACGGCGTTGGATTCGGCGGGTGTTTGATTGACGGTCTCGAGAGAACTGAAAAGACTTTCGGGTGTGGGGGAATATTGCCAGTCAATGTAGACATTCCAAGTAATCATGCTATTTATCGGGTTGTTTTTATAAGCGACAACACTTGGCAGATGGGCGATTTCCACATCGATGCATTTCTCCTCTCCGGCTTTGGCGGCAACCACTTGGTTGAAGGCCGGTCGGACGATTTTGGGAACCTTTCCCCCGGTTGCGGTCGTTACCGCCTTGCCTTTTTCTTCAAGAACAGCAGCCCCCGGTGTCGGGCCCTGGCCACTGCGCTGGGTGTAATCGCCGCTCTGATCAGCAGCCGGCTGGCCGCTGATAACTATTGTTCTGTCGCCGATGGGCAACGGTTTGGAGACAACGCTAAATCTCCGATGAGGTGAAACATCGTAGTTCATAACCTGTTCATCGCTCTGAGGACCGACCTGAAGCAGGTACTGGCCTTCGGGCAAAGGTGGTTTGCTGGTTTGATAGACAAACAAGCCGTTGCCCTGCTCCTGCATCAAGGGAACCGTCCAGCTCTCTATCTCCTGCGGATCGGGATCCAATCTTTTCAGAATAAACTGAATTTCGGTCTGTCCGGGCGATACGGTTTTGATAAACAGCGGCAGCCTGGCGTTATACTCTCTGCCCTCCACCGGGCTCAGAGTCATAAAGTAAGCAGGAGACCTCAGCCTGAATGGGCTGTCAGCCGCTATGATAGCTCCGGCTGTCTGAGGATCGAGGGAGACTTGGGCAGGATCCATGTTCAGCCCATTTTGACCATCGACTGCACTTCCAGCAACGATTTTATCTCTGCCCATATCAGGAATACCCGGGCTTCCATCATTTTCTTTGGTCAGTTTCTCTGACCCTGGAGGCGGCCTGATCGTGGTTTTTTTTCCAAGGGCTGCGTCAGCATCGATGGGCAGAGACTGTCCGTCACCCTCAGGCATTAGTGCTCTTGCCTGGTCAGGATCCAGTCCGGGAGGTGTCGGTGCCTGTTGCAGCGGTTGATTGCCTACAACTTCTTTGTCTAAAGTCTTTTCAGGAACATCGAAGCCGAACCATAAGGACCATGGCGTTTCCCTGCCGTCTGAACTCTTGGCCCGAATCCTGAACTGGTTTCTTCCGGATTTGAGGTTGGCTATTAAGGTCGATTTTCCCCGGCAAAGAAAATTGTTTTGCGCATCGCCGCCGTAGGCGCCGAAAGCGTAGACGGCGTAAGGAGATTGGGAGGAAACGGCGGTTAGGTCTGAGCTGATGAACATCGTTTCAACTTCGAACTGCCAGCGCTGACAGGGGGTCACAACATGAAATGGCATGACGGCTTCAAACTCGACTTTAAAAGGGTCGGGTACCGTACTGTTCTCTTTTGGACTAACTGGCAGGGGGGGCTGATCCATGGCTGCGGTGGCTATAGCCTCATATTCAGATTTCAGAGATGCCAGAGTGTGCAGCGACATTAAAGCCCGCGCCGCTGAGCAGGGATCATAAAAAATTTGTAAATCCCCAATTGATTTAGTAGTGCCGGAGTTACTCTTTTTTGTGCAGCCGTTATTTTGATAGAGAAGTGGATCGTCAGCAACAATAGCCTGGTAGCTTGCCGAGCTCCTTTTCCCATCTCCCGTAAATGTAATATGGTATCCTATTTCAGCTATTTTGGATCTTTTTCGATAGGTAAGCTCAATATCGACAATTGTTGTGATTTCACCATCATAAAAAACGTTTCCACTGTACCTGTAGGTGTTGGAGAGCGGAGTAAATTCGTATGAATAAAAAGAACTCATTTGATAACTATAATCTCCCGCTGAAGCATTATGACAAACGCCTAATAGAATCAATAACATACAACAGAGAATGGATGTGTTTTTCGAATGCATGATCTCCTCCTGGAATATGGAACAAATGCTGTATCTTCTTTTCAGTTTTGGAAAATCATAATCTCGTCCTAATATCTCCTGTTTCTAAAGATCAGTGCCGCTTCATCACCACTTGGTTCAAATGTTTTCCAAAAAACATTTGTATGCGTCGATGATGCATTCCATTGACCTATCGATTGTCAACTTCCTGATAATTACCGGACTACTCAGACTGAGCGTCTGTCCTGTCATCCCCAGGCCACAGTAATTGCCGATTATGTCTGCTATCTCTGCCTACTTTATTGATTATTACTACATACGATTTTCAGTTTTATTCCAAACGGGTAGGCCCGGTCGTTCTCGAGTAAATGTTCGGAACTGTTCACCGGAGTTACAGGTAAAGAAGTAGTAAGAATTAGTAGTCGCAGGTGATGAGGAAGTAGAGGCAGGAGATGATTCAGATTTGTATACTGAGCATCTGAAAGAAATGACGGCTGTCGTTTGTATTGGCTCTCCACTCCGCACAGTACCTCCGATTAGAAGGATACTTTTGATAGGATTACTCCATTTAAAAGATAACATACAAATGTAGAATTAGCCATTATTCACCTATTCTGCTGACTATCGCTGACCTCATGAGAATCTCAAAGTCTTAAGAGGTGTGGAGGCAGGTCTTATAACCCAAAAATGCAGTGAACCTTTTAATACGGTGATGGAACATATATCATAGAAACAGGAGGCATCATGTGAAGAGTTGCTAAGAAGATTAGGACCGAGGGGGATCTGACCTATGAAACAAACATGTTTTAAATTATTCACCGTGGCTGTTCTCTGTTTGTTCATGTCCGGGGCGTTCACCTTGGCCGTTGCGGATAAAAGAAAAGACAATTCAACAACCTCTAGATCGGATAACTCCGGTACCACTCAACCCTCAATCAAGACATCAGTTAAACGGCCAGAGAAGCTACCTGAGCCTGTACCGACCAGCAAGCAGGCTCCTAATAGAATCTCGACACCGCCATCTAGGATAGAAAATGTCGTGACCGGATTCTGCTGTAAAGATGGATCTCTGGAAGAGACGACCGAAGATGTTTGTCTTAAAAAGCTGCGCGGGAAGTTCTTCCCTGACAAAAACATTGCGTTAAAAAGCTGTAAAGGATGGTGTTGCGATGAATTTGAAGTGTCTTTGACTAGTTCGAAACAATGTACCGCAACGCAGGGTAAGTTTTTCGCGAATAAAGCTCAGGCGGGGCGTTATTGTGCTGCCCAGAAGGGGTGGTGCTGTGAGGAGGGTGCGAATCTTCGGCTGACAATGTCACAA